>CAIPGJ010000059.1 GCA_903864555.1 uncultured Pseudomonadota bacterium
AAGCTGATGGACGCCGCCATGGCCCTGGCGCAGGAGATCGTCGCCTGCGCCCCGCTCACCGTGGCGGCCGCGCGCGAGATGGTCTACCTGTCCCACGAAATGGGCGTCAACGCCGCCCTGCGCGCGGGCGCCGGCCTGTTCGACCGCGTTTATCGCAGCGAAGATGCGCTGGAAGGCCCGCGCGCCTTCGCCGAAAAGCGCAAGCCGAACTGGAAGGGGCGGTAGGGTCTGTCCGGTTGCTTGCGTTCGCCGGTCTTGCCGCCTTCAGACGGATTTCTCGAAATTGGGCAGCTTGAGCAGGCGCGTCGCCAGGATGTTGCGCTGGACCTGGTTGGTGCCGCCGAAAATGGTGGTTGGACGGTTGTTGAAGTATTGCGCGAGCACGTTCACCGTTTCGGCGCCAATCTGCTGGTCGCCGTAAAAGCTGCCTGAATCATCCACCGCGCTCACCATCAATTCGCTGATGGTCTGGGCGGTTTCGGTGGCCAGCAGCTTGAGCAGCGACACCTCGAAGCCGGGAACCTCGCCCTTGGCCAGCGCCGCACAGACGCGCTCGTAAAGGGTGGAGAGGTCCAGAACGTCCAGCTTGAGCTGCGTGAGCGTCTCGACGAACACCGGATCATCGAATTTGCCGGCCGCCTTCGCCACTGCATCGGCGTGCCTCAGCATGAGCAGACAGCGCAGCGGTGAGCCGCCGATGTAGCGTTCGAAACCCAGCAGCGCCTTGGCCACGGTCCAGCCACCATTCAGCGGGCCGACCAGGTTAGAGCGATGGGTCTTCACGTTGTCGAGGAAGACTTCGCAGAACTCCTCCTCGCCACCCAGGTTACGGATCGGGCGCACCGTGACACCGGGCTGACGCAAATCCACCAGCAGGAAGCTGATGCCGGCATGCTTCTTCACCGTCTTGTCGGTGCGCACCAGGGTGTAGAGGTGGGTGGCGTCATGCGCCATGGAGGTCCAGATCTTCTGGCCATTGATGATGAAGTAATCGCCGTCCAGACGAGCTTCCGTGCGCAGGCTGGCCAGGTCGGATCCCGAGCCGGGCTCGGAGTAACCCTGCGACCAGACATGCTCGCCCGCCATGATCTTCGGGATGTACTGCTGGCGCTGTTCCTCGGTACCACAGGCCAGCAGTGTGAGGGAGACCTGACCGATACCCTGGTCGTGCAGGCGCGGCGCACCGGTGATGGCAGCCACCTCGTGGTAGATGAGCTGCTTGGCCGGCTTGAGACCCATGCCGCCATACGCCACCGGCAGGCCAGGCGCCAGCCAGCCGCCTCGGGACAGGGTCATGTACCAATCCTTCACTTCGCTCCAGCGCGGACGCCGGCTGAGAAAGCGCAGCGCCGGTGGCAGCTTGTCCTCGAAGAAGCGCATGGCCCGGGTGCGGAACGCATCATCGGACAGGGCATTCCAATCCTTCACCGCCCCCTGCTCTGCCGGTACCGCCTCGGAAAGGCCGTCACCACCATGCCTGAGCAGACTGTCCAGTCCGTACCGCGCAAGGCGCCGGCGATGCCATTCGCCGTTTCCCAGCATGGCCGAAAGCACCAGCAGGCGTTTCACGTAACGGCCGATGATGTACTCGTCGGTATAGCCGATGGCGCCATGGAACTGTATGGCGTCCTTGCCGATCTTCAAGCCGGCCAGGCTCGCCCTGCCCTTGGCTCGGCTGGCGGCAATGCTGCGCGCCCGGGCATCCGGTGAACCATCCAGCGTGGCCAGTCCGGCTTCCACCGAGGCCGAGGTCAACTCCCGCAGCAGGTGCAGGTCCACGGCGCGATGTTGCAGCGCCTGGAAACTGCCAATCGGCCGTCCGAACTGCACGCGGTTGCGCATGTATTCGAAGGTGATGTCGCAGGCCTGGTTGAGCACGCCATGCGCTTCGGCCGCCGCCATCACGGTGGCCTCTTCCAGCGCCTGGGCCAATGCAGCGCACGCAGTCCCCGCCCCTGCGAGCAGGGCATCCTCAGGCACCAGCACATCAACGAGCTTGATCAGGCCTGACTGCGAGCCATCGACTCGGCGTTCCAGCGTGAGATCCAGCCCACTGGCATTTCGCTCGACCCAGAACAGGGCGGTGGCGCCATTGACGCTGGCGCTGACCACGAAGCCGGTGGCCATGCTGGCACCCAGCACAAAACGCTTGCCGCCATTCAGCTTCCAGCCGCCCTGCTTCACTGCGGTGGTGGCGGGCAACTTGTCGAAATCATCGCCGCGCCCTTCCTGCCAGGCCACTGCCGGCAGGCAGCGTCCTTCGGTGCATTGCGACAGCAATCGCGCCTTGAGCGGCTCGTTGCCACTCAGGGCAATGGCGCGCACGCCCAGCACGGCAATGCCCACCAGCGGCTCGGCTGCCAGACCCTGCCCCAGTTCCTCGACCATGGCTGCAGCAGTCGTAAAGTCCAGCCCCAGACCCTGGTACGCTTCCGGCACCAGCATGCCGAACCAGCCCAGCTGCACCATCCCCGCGACGGTCTGCTGCGAAACGTCATTGAGGGATTCGCCTTTCCTGGGCGGATGGTCCGCGGCAAACCGGCGTGCCGCATCGCGTATCAGTTCTTTCTGCGATTGATCCGACATGATTTCAACTTTCCGTTGTGGCTATTGACGTGGCGATGCTTGCTGCGGCTTGGGAATGCCTCAATCGTCACCCCTGGCGCCGGTCTCCTTGATGATCCGGCTCCACTTGGCGACTTCGTCTTTGAGGATCTCGCCGAACTGCGCGCCGGATGCGCCCAGCGGCACCGTCTGGGTCTTGGCCAGTGCATTCCTCATGTCCTGGTTGGCCAGCACCTCGGTATAGCCGCGGATCAGGCGGTTGACGATGGGTGCCGGGGTCTTCGCCGGCGCCAGAACCCCCTGCCAGAGATCGACCTTGTACGAGGGAAATGGCGAGGATTCCGCAATCGTCGGCACATCGGGCAGGATCGGCGCCCTGCTCTGCCCGGTTGTGGCGATAAGGCGCAGCTTGTTGGCGGCCGTCAACCCGATCACCGATGAATAGGTGTCAAAGAGCACCGGCAGGCGACCGGAAACCACCTCGATGTGGGCGGCACTGCCGCCCTTGAAAGGCACGTGCTGCATGTCAATGCCGGCAAGTGACCAGAACATCTGCGCGGCCAGGTGCGATGACGACCCCACGCCCTGGGAAGGATAGGAGCGCCGGGCCGGGTCCTGCTTCAGCCAGTCGATGAGCTGGCGCATATCCTTTACCGGCAGCTCCGGATTGACCACCACTGTGAGCAGCGACGCGGCGAGCTGGATCACCGGCGTGAAATCGCGGATGGGATCGTAGGTGGGACGCGAGCTCAGCGCCGGCGTGGTGGCAAAAGCAACCGTGGCATGAAACAGCGTGTAGCCATCGGGGGGCTGCTTGGCCACGAATTCGGTGCCGATGCGCGTCCCGCCACCTGGCCTTGAATCGACAATCACCGGCTGGCCGATCCGGTCTTTCAGTTTGTCGGCGAACAGGCGCGCGATGATTTCCGTCGAGCCACCCGGCGCATAGGCCACCACGGTGCGGATGGGCTTGACCGGGTATTCCTGCGCCAACGCAACATTGCACGCATCGACCATGCACAGCGCACCGAGCATGAGTGCCGCGCCCCGCCATTTCGAATGCTGCTTCATGTCCTGCCTCCTGCAAGAAAGATGGTGAAGAAGAAAAGGCCGCTAAGGCAGCCGGGCCGGGCAGCCTCCCTCCAGAGTGATTACTGGCCTTTGTAGCTGGGCTTGCGCTTTTCGATGAAGGCGCTGAGTGCCTCGCCCCTGTCCTTGGACACCATGGACAGCATTTCGTAGGCGATGGAACCGTCCATCATGGTATTGAACTGCTCCTTCAGCATGCGGTTCATCGACACCTTGGTCCACTTCACCGCGAGCGGCGGCAGCGAGCTCACCTGCCTGGCCAGTTCCATGGCCTTGTCCATCACCTGCTCCGGCGGCACGCTGTAATTCACCAGCCCCAGGCGCAGCGCCTCCTCGCCGTTGATGACCTTGCCGCACATGAGAAATTCCTTGGCCTTGTTCAAGCCCAGCAGCAGCGGCCAGATCACCGCGCCGCCGTCACCGGCCACCAGGCCCACCTTCACGTGGGTGTCGGCGATGCGGGCGGTGTCGGAGATCACCTGCATGTCACAGCACAACGCCAGGGTCGCACCCACACCCATGGCATCGCCGTTGATGGCGGCGATGGTCGGCTTGGGGCAGTTGATGATGCCCTCCACCAGCCGCTTGGCATGCGCATACACGCCGCTGATGTACTTCCAGCCCTCGTCGGTGCCATAACGGCTCATGGCCACCTTGATGTCGCCGCCGGCGGAAAAGGCGCGCCCGGCGCCGGTGACGATGATGGTGTTCACCGCATCGTCCTCAGCCAGGTCAGAGAAGATGTACTCCAGCTCCTCGTGCAGGCCGCCGGTGGTGGTGTTGAGCTGCTCGGGCTTGTTGAGCGTGACGACGGCGATGCCGTCCCTGGTGTCAACGAGCAGGAACTTGTACTTTGAATAATCCATGGTCTCCTCCGTACGGATGCTTCGGGTGGCACGGCCTTGCAGGCACCGTTTCGCCGATTCGTGTTTTGTGTGAGCATTGTACTCAGTGGAGGGCAACACGCTGAACCACGCGCCATCGCAAAACAGGAATCCGCGACATGAACAGCAACAGGGATTTTTCCGCAGGCCCGCTCTCGGGCGTGAAAGTGCTCGACCTGAGCAGCGTCATCATGGGGCCCTTCGCCACGCGCATCATGGGCGACCTCGGCGCTGACGTGATCCGCGTGGAGCAGCCCGGCGGTGACATGCAGCGCTACTACAAGCCCTCGCGCACGCCGGGCATGGCCGGGGCCATCCTCACCCTCATGCGCAACAAGCGCAGCATCGCACTGGACCTGAAGAAGCCCGCCGGCAAACGCGCCCTGGCGCGCATCATCAAGGGCGTGGACGTGCTGGTGCACAACCTGCGCCCGAAAACCATTGCCGACCTCGGCTTCGACTACGACAGCGTGCGCAAGTTGAATCCGGACATCATCTACTGCGCCGCCACCGGCTTCGGCTCCACCGGCCCCTATGCCGAGCGGCCGGCCTATGACGACCTGATCCAGGCCGGCAGCGGCATCGCCGCTCTGGAAGGCGCACTGACGGGCGTACCGAAGTACGTGGCCAATGTGTTCTGCGACAAGCTGTGCGGCCAGACCATCGCCTGGTCGGTGATGGCGGCGCTGGTGCAGCGCGCCAGTGGCGGCGGCGGCCAGCGGGTGGAAGTGCCCATGCTGGAGACCAGCGTGGACTTCGTGCTGGTGGAGCACCTGTACAACAACACCCTGTGGCCGGACGAGCCTGATGCCAAGTGGGGCTATCCGCGCCTGCTCACCGAATACCGGCGACCCTACCGCTCGAAGGACGGCTATGTCTGCCTGATGCCCTACTCCGACCGCAACTGGGCGGACTTCTTTGACCTGATCGGCCGCCCGGAGCTGAAGACCGACGAGCGCTATGCCAAGCTGAGCAACCGCCCCAAGCAATACGATTTCCTGTATTCGCTGGTGGCTGAAGCTGCGCCGCTGAAGACCAATGAAGCGTGGGTGGACTACTGCGATGCGCGCGGCATCCCCTGCCTGCCGGTGCGCGAACTGGCCGACCTGGAGAAGGACCCGCACCTGAAAGCGGTCGACCTGATCCAGGTGGCCAATCACCCCACCGAGGGCAAGTACCGCACGGTGCGGCCGCCGGTCTCCTTCGGCGGGCGCTTCTCCGCCATCCGCCGGCATGCACCGCACTGCGGACAGGATTCCGCCGACGTGCTGGCCGAGGCCGGCTATACGCCAGACGAGATCGAAGCCTTGTTGAAGGAAGGCGTCACCGCCCTGCCCTCGGGCAAGTCGGCGGTTTGAAACCATCGACCGGAATTATCCACTGACGGACGAACTTGCGGTGAAGGCAGGGATACTTCTGGCATGGCCCTGTTTCCCAGGAACGCCCGCTGCCAAGACAGCGTGAAATACGAGCTTAAACAGACACTATTTTTACTAGATCCCGTGACCGCCCAAGAGCACCTACAGGAGCCATTACTTTACGCTTGAGCTCAACCCCTATCATGTCCACCATGGCTTGGGCGGCCGGCAAGAGGGAACGCCCTACTAAGGTCATGATACCGATCGTCCTTGTGCGCATGGGACGTACCAGCGGGATGAAAGCGAG
>CAIPGJ010000060.1 GCA_903864555.1 uncultured Pseudomonadota bacterium
CTCCGATCCACTGGCGCGCCTGGTGGCCGCGAAAGTGAGCGAGCGCCTGGGCCAGCCCTTCATCGTCGAGAACATCGCGGGGGCGGCCGGCCTGCTGGCGGTGCAGACGGCGGCCAGGGCGGTGCCCGATGCCTACACCCTCATCATCAATAGCAGCAGCAGTTACAACAGCTCGATGCTCTCGGGCAGGCTCGAGGGCGATGCGCGCAAGCTGCTGGTGCCGGTGGCGCAACTCACCTCCAATCCGCTCATCCTGTCGGTGAGCCCGGGCCTTCCGGTGCACAGCCTGCAGGATCTGATTGCCTATGGCAGGAAGCATCCGGACGGATTGAATTTCGCGTCTTCCGGCATCGGCTCCTCGGCCCATCTGATCGGCGAAATCATCAACCAGCGGGCGGGGCTGAAGATGGTGCATGTGCCTTACAAGGGGATCGGGCCGGGCTTGCTCGATGTCATCAGCGGACGCATCCAGATCGCCTTCGCCAGTCCCAGCGCCACCGGGCAATATGCGCGCTCGGGCAAGGTGCGCCCGGTGGCGGTGACCAGCGCGCGGCGCTCTTCGGGCCTGCCGGACCTGCCCACGCTGGCCGAGCAGGGCATGGCCGGCATGGACTGGGCGAGCTGGTTCGGCATTCTCACCACCGCGGGCAGCCCGCGACAGAACATCCTCATCCTGAATGCCGCCTTCAACCACGCCACCAGCCTGCCCGAGGTGCAAAAGGTGTTTGCTGCGGACGGTTCCGATCCGGCGCCCGGCACGCCCGAGCAGTTCGGCGAAGTGGTCAACAACATCCTGGAGTCGGCAATCCGGATCATGCGTGAGCTCAACATCAAGCTCGAATAGTCGGGCATTGCGTGTGTGCGCCAATGTGCACGAACGGTCATGTCCCTTGTTATGCCCCTGCACGCTGGCGTGATCATCCCGCCCGGCATATCATCGTCGCCACAGGCATGCACACCGGACGCCAGAGCCGGGGGATGCCGGCATATTGGAACAATGGAGGAAACATGTTCGGCAATGCATCGAGCTCCCGTTTATTCGCGTCCCTCGTCCTGGCCAGTGCGGCCACGCTTTGCACTTCAGCAGCGCAGGCGCAGGCCCCCTTTCCCGTCAAGCCCCTGCGCCTGGTCGTCGGCGTGGTTCCCGGGGGCGGTGCCGATACGCTCGGGCGTCTGATCGCCACCCGGATGAGCGAACGTCTGGGCCAGCCCGTGGTGGTGGAGAACATCACTGGCGCATCGGGTCAGCTGGCCATCCAGACTGTGATCAAGGCGCCGCCGGATGCCCATACCGTCAGCATCAACACCAGCACCAGCTACAACGCCGTGCTGCTGGCGGGTCGCATACCCGGTGACCACCGCAAGCTGCTCGCCCCGGTGGCGCAGCTGACAGCGCAGCCACTGGTGATGATCGGCAATGTGTCCCTGCCCATCCAATCCATGCAGGATCTGATTGCCTACGGCCGCAAGAATCCGGAAGGCTTGAACTACGGCTCGCCCGGCATCGGCGGCTCCTCGCACCTGATCGGCGAGATGATCAACCAGAAGACCGGGCTGAAAATGGTGCATGTCCCGTACAAGGGCATCGGCCCCGCCATCCTCGATGTTATCAGCGGGCGCATCCAGCTGGTGTTCACCAGCCCGACTTCAGCCGGCCCACATGTGCGCAGCGGCAAGGTCAGGCTGATCGCCGCCAGCGGCGGCAAGCGCACCCCCGGGCTGCCCGACCTGCCCACCATGGCCGAGCAGGGCGTGGACATCGACTGGGTGAGCTGGTTCGGCATCTTCACCACCTATGGCAGTCCGCGCGCCAGCATCCTCAGGCTGAATGCCGTGATTAACGAGGCGGCGGCCACACCTGAGATGCAGAAGATGTTCGCCGCCGATGGCGCCGATCCGGTGTCAGGCACGCCCGAGCAGTTCGGCCAGGCCGTCAACCATGTCTATGACACGGGGGCGAAGCTGATCAAGGACATGAATCTCAAGCTGGAGTAGCAACCGGCGCGGGAGCCATCTCGGTATCTGATCCGCTCAGCCACAGGCGCAGTGCCGGACCCCGCGGAGGCAGTCCGGCCTTGCGCGCGCCTACAATGC
>CAIPGJ010000061.1 GCA_903864555.1 uncultured Pseudomonadota bacterium
CCGCGCAGGTTGCCCGCGGCAAGGATGCCCATGTCGGCCATGGTCACGCCGCCGTCCTTGAAGGCGCCCTGCGCGGCTTCGGCGGCAAGGTCGATGAGGTCACGGTTCGGATACTTGCCGAACTTCGTCATGTGGATGCCGAGGATGTAGAGGTTTTCGCTGGCCATGGTTGGGCTCCTGGATCAGGGGTGCGTTGTTCGTCGTGAAATGCACTTCAGGGAATGCGCGGATCTTCGGCTCAGGCGGGCTCGAACCCGAAGCCGATGGCCTCGGTGCCCTCCTCGTCACGGCCAAGGAGGTAGGTGGCGAGTTTCACCTTCATCCCGAGCTTTAGGTTTTCCGGCTTCGGGTCAACATTGATGATGTTCGCCGACACGCGCGTGGTGCCGCACTCGATCACCGACGCCACGAACGGCACCTTGATGCCGGGGGCGGCGCTGTGGACGATGGAGAAGGCGCGAACCTTCCCCTCCCTGGGCAGATTCACGTCGCGAAACTCGGTGCCGAAGCACTTGGCGCAGCCATTGCGACGGTCGAAGTAATGGGCCTTGCAGTTGACGCACTCATGCGCGATCAGGTGCGGATCGTCGCCAAGGACGAGATAACTCACCAATGGAACCTGCTTGGACATGACGTCTCCAGGGGAATGGAAATAGGATTTCGGCAGTGATTTTAAAGGATTCGCCCTCTTCATACGGCAACCGCGGGCGCCACCGGAATACCCTCTACAGCGGATACATTTGTACGGGGCAGTTGATAATATTTTCTCTTCGGAGGCACTACAGAAGAGGCCATTTCTCGATTTTTGATCATATTTAACTTTCTGCGGCCTGGCCACTCACCGTTCGGATGAACGGCCTCAAGCCACGCCAGCCGCCGCGCGATTGCCCGTGCCCAAACCGCTCTGGCCGTTTCCGTTATCCTCGACGGGTGCATCAAGAAACGACACCCGCCCCACCTCCTTCCCCGCGTACCCCGCCCCCCGACACGCCCATGCGCTGGGGCTACCCTCGCGCGGCCATCACCATCGCCAGCGGCAACTTCCTGCTGGATGCCGCCTGCACGCTGTGGTGGCCGTTCATCCCGCTTTACCTGATCGAGGTGGGCGCCAAGACGGCGGCCGAAGCGGTGTACTGGCTGGCCCTCGCCTCCGTGGTCCAGGGCGTGACGCGCATCCTGGCAGGACCGCTGTGGGGTGCACTGTCCGATCGCCTCGGTCGAAAGCTGCTCTACCTGCGCGCGGTGTTCTTTCTGTTCCTGACCACCGTCATGTTCGCCTACATCAGCGAACCCTGGCAGATCGTCATCGTGCTCGGACTGCATGGCTTCTTTTCCGGCTACGACGGTCCGACTGTCGCGCTGCTCAGCGTCACGGTGCCCGACCGTCATTTCAAGAAAAGCCTCGGCCTCTACTCGGCGCTGCGATTCCTCGGCCAGGCAGTCGGCCCGGCCATCGGGGCGGTGCTCGCCATCCTGTTCAGCTATCGGGACGCCATCCTCATCTCGGCCGTTCTCACGGCCGCAGCGATTCTCTATATCGCGCGGGCTGCCCCGAAGGACAGCGTGGCAAAGGCGCCGCGTTCCGCAGGTGCCAACCCGGTGAAACGTCCCGCATTGCAGCCATTCAAGCCCACCGGTCAACTGTGGCTCGCCGTGCTGATCTTCGGCTTCGTGGTCGCCCTGCAACAACTGTTGCGAATCACGCTGCCCATCGCCCTGCGCGAAATCGAAGGCCACGACGTGCCCGGCGTCACCGGGCTTGCCTTCACGCTGGGTGGCCTGGCCGCCGCCGTTGGCGTATTCGTCGTGTCGGCCAAATACTTCCGCGTCGGGCGCCTTCGCCCGGCACTGGTGGCCTGCAGCGTCATCACCGGGGCCGCGTTCCTGGTGCTGGGCACCCTCCACGCCCTGACCCCTTACGTCATCATGTTCGCGCTGATCAGCCTGTTGCAGGCGGCCATGGTGCCCACCGCCAACATGCTGATCGCCTTCAACACGCCGACCGCGCGACGCGGCACGGCCTTTGGGCTGGGCGGCAGCGCGCAGGCCGTGTCCATCGCCCTGGGGCCGGCCGCCGCGGCCGTCTTCGCCGCAACCTCCATGCAGGCCGGATTCACCGCCGTCGCCGTGATCTGCACAGCGCTCGCCGCACTCATCTACCGCCGCCTGCGCGAACCGGGCTTCGCCGCCAACGATCAGCCATAAAGCGCCTGACGCGGCCGGCATTGCCGGCGGCGTGGCGCCAGGAAATCAGCGTCCTGCAGGCTCGATCTGCGTCACCACCCAATCGGCGCCTTCGCGAGCGACGAAAAACTTGACCTGATCGCCCTTGCGCACGGCGTCGAGCCGGACGCCCTCGCGCACCTGCATCGCCATGGTCATGGCGGACATGTTGCCCTTTTCCCAATCGCCGTGACGAATGATGATTCGTCTAGCCCCTGCGTCGATCTTGCGCACTTCGCCCTCTCCGGCGTCTGTTGTCGCGTGTGCCGGTGCCGCAGAGAACACTGCCGCTGCGAGGGTCATCATGGCCAATATTGCCTTCATGGTTTCCTGCCTTTCGTTATCGTTCGTCCAAAATAATCATTTTTCATTGAGCAGCGCAGCCACTTTCGAGCGCACCGGCTCGGCAAAATCATCGAGCTTGCCGATGACAATCCACCGCAACCGCCCCTTGCGGTCGAGCACGGCGGTGGCCGGAAGATTGCGCAGGTTCCACTCGCCCCCCAGAACGGCGGAGTCGACGTCCCTGAGGGTGGGCATTTTCACGGCCGCTCGCTGGAAGAACGTGTTCATCGCTCGCGGCGAATCACCAACGTTCACCAGCGACAGGTCGGCCCCCTTGGGTTGCATTTCCCGCGCATACGCCTCCAGCACCGGCAACTCCTCCCTGCACGGGGCACACCACACGGCCCAGAAGTTGATGACCTTCACGCGCCCGGTCGAACCTCCGAGGTCCACCTTGCGACCTTCCAGGTTCTCGAACACCAGCGGTGGCGTCGTGGCCTTTGTCCAGGGCCTGGCTTCGGCGGCCAGGCCGGGCACGGCAAGGCAGGCCAGCCCGAACAAGGCGAGCCGCAGGACCGCCTTCAGCGATGGCTTAATGCGCATGGCCGGCCTGCTGCGTGCCGGCAACGTGCATCGGTGCGTGCTCATGCCCCGGGTATTCAATGCCCTCCACGGTCGGAGCGCCCTTCCGGAACCCGAACGTCACGCGCGCCATGCGCACGCGCCCGTCGGGGCCGGCCATGCCGACCCGCGCGCTCAAAGACTCGGCATCCGGTTGCACGCCACCCTGCACCTTCACGCCATGGCCCGCCCGTTGGGCGACCGCCTTCTTCCACGCATCGGCCGGCAGCGGCTTCCAGGCCGCGTTGCTCCAGTAGCGGTAGTCGTAGGCAGGCGCGCTTGCCTTCGGCGAACGCGCTGCAATGACCAGCAAGTTGTCCATGTCCTGCCCCGTCACCATCGGGTCGTCATAACGCGTCCCCGCCGGATCCAGCCGCGCGAGGACAACGGTGGCGTCCTTGAAGTAGGCGCGATTGGCGAAGATCACCAGCGCCCGCTTTGCGCAACTGCGACCCTCGCTCGAGAGGCAGTACTGGGCATGGTAGAAGTCGAGCAAGCCGATCGTCGATACGAAACGCGTATGGGTGACGCGACAATCCTCCCAGGGCTGCCCCTTGCCAAAGCGGATCTGTTCGGTCTGCACGCACTCGCTTTGCGCCCGGTCGAACTCCACCTTCTTGCCCGCGGGCCGCTCGATGACCATCAGCCCGGTCTCGGGGTCGGGAAACTGCTGCGCGCTGGCGCCGCCGGCGGCAAGCAGCAGGGCAGCCGCGCCCCATTGCATCGCGTGGGCCAAACGACGTGCTGCCGACGTGGTTCTGATCTTCATGGGTTGCCGCTCCTCGATTGTTGTGACATTTGCATGAGTTTTTCCTTCGCGTCCGGGACGCCGGCCGCCGCCGCCTGACCCAGCCACGACATGCCCTCGGCGGTATCCGCACCGGGGACCTTTTGTTCGAGTATCAGCAGGCCGAGGCGGAACTTGGCTAGCGATTCGTTAAGGCCGGCCGCACGCCGCAGCCATGGAACCGCCCGCAGGTAATCACCGCCGAGCCTTTGGCCGTCGATATGAAGATCGGCCAGTAGCGTCATGGCCTGCGCATTGCCGTGGTCGGCCGCCTTCTCGAACCAGTAGGCGGCCTCGAGCTCGTCGCGCTCGACGCCCCAGCCATCACGAAACGATTTGCCCAGCAGGACCTGGGCCTCGACCGACGCCGCGCGAGCCGCCTCCTGCAGCCACAGTACCGCCATGCCCCAGTGCTGCTCGATACCGCGCCCTTCGGCATAGCGCCGACCCAGCGCCAGCTGCGCCTCGGGCAAGCCGGCACGCGCCGCCACTTCGAGAAGTTGCGTCGCCCCCATCTCGTCGCGAGCCACCCCGCGCCCTTCGTCCTGCAGCAGCGCCAGCGCAAACGCGGCATAGGCGCTGCCGCCCTGCTGCAGCTGGCGCAGCCTGGACACGCCTGCGTCCAACGTCTTTGCATCCAGTTCCCGGAAGGCGACCCGTGCCGCGGCCTCGATGTCGCCAGCCTGCATGGCCCGCCGATACCAGCGCAGGGCCTCGGCGACGCTGGCTGCGCGCCCCGAGCCCGCCTCGTGCAGGCGACCGACTTCGGTCATCGCCGGGGCGTGGCCCAGGGCCACGAGATCCATGTATTTCTGCATCGCCTCGCGGAAACTTGCATCGAATGCGAGTTCGCGCGCCTCCTGCAGGGTGCGCGCGATGTCTTCGGCAGACCGGGTGATCGACAATTTCGGCGAAGACACCGCGCCCTCGGCAGAGGCGCCGGCCAGCGCCGCTCCCGTTGCGGGTGAGGCCGCGCAAACCAGCGCGGCGACCAGCGCGAGCGGGGCCAGCGGCAGCCCACGCCGCGCCGCACGGGGGGAGACGGCCCGCCTGGAAGTGTGGCTGCGCGCGCAAATCATCAGATCGTCTTGATCAGGCTGTGGATGTACTGCGGCGAAGTCAGCAGCGGGATCATGGACCAGCGATCAGCTCTGTCCATGATGAGACGGCCGCTGCTGGCATGATTGCTGACGTCGGCATCGCGCTCCGGGTCGCGGTCGATGAAACCCTGGCGACGGCGCAGCAGCTCGATGTCCTTGTGGGTTCCGGTGAAAAACAGCCAGCCCGGACCGACCTCGAAAATGTCCTCCGCGTATTCCTTCAGGATGGGTACGGTGTCCTTTTCCGGCTCGAGAGTCACCGAATAGAAGAACACGTCACGGCCCATGCGGTCACCCATCATGTCTTGTACCTTGCGCAGGGTCTGGTTGACGGCCGGGCAACGCCCCTCGCGACACTGAACGACGAAGAAATTCAGCAGGATGATCCGGTCCCTGACCAGGTCATCATAGAAATGAAAAGTCTCGCCGGTGTGCGCCGTCAGCGGCACGTTCGGCAACCAGCCGCGCTGGGCGGCACGCGACAGGGGCCGGCCGGTTGCGTCGATCGGCCCGTTGGCCAAGGCCGGCAACGCCGCCGACATCGGCAACAACCCCGCGGCAGAAAGGAAGCTTCGACGATTCATTCAGATTCTCCTGGTTGGCTGGGCCGGTTGCACCGGATACGAAAGGGAAACTTTGGGCCGCACTGCCGCGGCCAGGCTTGAAGTGACTGAAGAACATGCATTGCCGTACGCCCCCGAAGCCCTGCTGCAGGGTTGCAGTGAATCGCCTGCCAGGGGAATGGGGCAAATCGCCCGGCTGGGTGAAAGGCCCCAGGGCCGGGATGGGGAGATCGAGCCGCGACTCGTTGCTGGACACGCTCCGAAGGCGATCACCGAGCAGAATCGGTCGTTCATTAGGTAATTCATATTTTTCACAATATTCATTTAGATACCGACTATGCAAACCCTGTGCCAATCGCCGAATAAATTTTTATCTCATATAAATCAATTAGTTAATTTTTATCTTCGACTCCAGACCATGATCGGGGCCATTGAACACCGCCTGTCAATCGACAAGCCATCAGGTAAATGTTGAAAATATGACAGTCGGATCCTTTGGCGGCGGTGCAACCGTTGTCCTTGCCCGTTGCCGTTGCCGTTGCCGTTGCCCTTGCCCGCGGCCCCCAGGCGGTCGGACAGGCCATCACGCCAGCAGTCGATGTCCGTACCCGCGGACACTGCATGGATCGGAAATGGGTTGTTCCCCGCCACCATGAAAACAGGCCGGCCTCGACGAGCGGGGCCGGCCTGATGGGGCGACTTGCGCGCTACTGCACGTTCACCTGTGTGCAGCCGCCGAAGTCGGCCGAATACACGTACACGGCTGTCGGCCTGGTGGCCAGGGGAATGGCGCCGAAGTCGTAAGCGCCGCCCGCGCCCACCACCACCTGTCCGATCGGGACATCCCCGCCCGCCGCATTGCCGGGCCGGGTGCAACCGACCGTCCCCGCTGCGGGAATCCACAGCTGCAGGATCTGCCCCTGGGCGATGTTGTCCGTGCCATTCACAGCCAGGGTCCCCAGATTGGGGGCCCTGGGCAGGGTCCAGCGTGCACGCTGGATGGTGATGACTTCAGTGCCAACGGCGTTCACCGTGACCACCCCCGGATCGGCCACCATGCCGACGCGATCGGTGAAGGTGTAGGACATCTGCCAGGCGCCGGCCGCGGGCGGGGTGAACACCAGCTTGTCATCGACGAACACCGCCGACCCCGGTGCCGGCACCCCGGTGGCCTGGTTGAACGGCTGGACCGTGAGCCTCATCGTGGCCCGGTCGACGCCGGCGACGGCAAAGTCATTGGCCGTCACGTTGATGGTGAGCGGGCGCCCGACAACCGCAGCATTGCCCAGATCGTCACGTGCATCCGGCAGGCCGTTCAATGCGCCGATGTTGACCGTCACCTTCTGCCGCAGGGTCCCGCCCAGCACCGTCGCCGCCTGGTAGTAGAAGCTGTCGGCGATGCCGCCCACGTTGGCACGCGGGGTGTAGGTCACGATGTTGTTGGCAATCGCCAGCCTGCCACCCTGCGCGGTGCAGCTGGAGGATGCCGTGCCCACGATGCAGGTTGCGATGGCGCTGGGCAAACCGCACGTGCCGCCGGTGGCTGCCGTGCAGATCAGCAGATTCGGCACCGCTGCAACGCCGACGTCATTGGCAAGCACATTGGCCAGCACCGGAAGATTCATCTGCGTGGATACCGAGTCCGGCTGGAACACGGCAGTGCCCGCCGCGGCGCCCAGGTACATCACCTGCTGGCGATCCCAGCCACCGGCACTGGAGCGCACGGTCACATAGGCCGGCGCCGTGATCACATTGGGGATGGTGATGCTGGCCAGCGCCGTCTTCGCGCCCTGGGCAATCTTCATCTTGTAGTCGATGGCGACGCCGGCTGCATCCTTCTCCGGCAGGCCGTCGTTGTCCAGCGTGAGGCAGGGGTCGGAGCAGGCAAAGGTGCCGGCCGAGGTGGCAGCCGGTGTTGCCGCTCCGAGCAATGCCCCGGAGTCGGCTGTCACCGTGAGCACCTTGGTAGTGGCGTTGTAGTTGGCCGCAACCACGCGCAGCTCATCCACCAGTGGCACGTTCACGCTGGTGGCCGGGCTGTCGGTGGTGGTGCGGACCTTTGCATGCGTATACGCGGGCGAGATGCGTCCGCTGACGGCAGGCTGCACCACGCCGTTGAAATAGATGAACCTGGGCGTCGCCACCGTCCCCGGGGCCGCGGCAGGCGCTGCAACCCCGAGCTTGATCATGGCCACCTCCGGCGTCGTATTGGCCGCATCGGCAGGATCACCCTTGTTCAGGCTGAGTCCAAGCACCGGCTCGGGACGACCGACCTCCTGGACCGCATGGGCCCAGCCGCCGATCTGGAAACGATCCGGGACGCCATCGCCATTGCTGTCGAGCGCACGGTAGGTGGCCCGATCGACATTGGTCCGCGTGGGTATGGGATTGGAATTGATGCGACCCAGCACCTGGAGATTGCTGATCGCGTAGGCCGCCTCGGTGCTGGCACAATTGCCCGACAGCACCCCCGGCCCCACCACCATCACATAGTTGGTGGTCGCCATGGCCCGGATTTCCGGCGGGATGTAGGCCAGCGTGCTGCCCTTGAAGGGGTTGGTCTGCAGACTGCCCGTGATCGAACCAAGGTCGCCTGCGGACAGATACTGTTTCCCATCGGCGCCCCTCACCAGCGGTGATGCCGCGCCGCCCGGTATGGTGGCGCGCAGGAAGAACGGGCCCACGGAACCGGTCAGGGCGCCGTCGAATCCCGGGCCGATGCCGATGTCTTCGGTGTCGGCGATGCGTCCGCCGGCCACACCCGCCACCGTCTTGGGTGCACGGCTGGGCGTATAGAAGGTGAAGTTGCCGCTGCAGGCCAGGTTGTCCATGCGGGCACGCCAGCGGTTGAAAGTGATCTGCTGCCCTGCCTCGGGCACGGGGGTATTGAAAGTCGCTTCCAAGCCATTGACGAACACGAAGCGTCCCGCGCCCGACACCGGCAGCCTGGACTTCTTGTCCAGGCCCGAGGTCGGCAGGGTGGTGGTCAGCAGGTAATAGAAATGCTCCAGGCTGAAATTGCCGGGAAAGACCTCGGGAAGATTATTGGGATCCAGCCCGTCAGGCGCAATCCCCGGCAGCACGGCACACAGCCCTGCCACCAGATCGCTGGCCGTGGTGGGTGCGCAGAACTCCAGCGCCAGACCGGTGGCGTCCTGATACCACTTGGGAAAACCATGAGACGGTTCAACGGGGCCGGTGCGTTGCAGCACGGCCTGGGCCGGAACGGCCATCACGGCCGCCACCATGCCGATGACTCCAGCCATTCTGGCAGGGCGGATCCGGAAAACATTGCGCAGGGCTGTGAACACGCAAAAACCTTTCAAACTGGTAATCACAACTCCCAGTTTGCAAAGTTCATACCAAGGATCGGGTCATCCCACCCTATCCGTGAATTCTATTTATTAACTTATATTAATCAATAGGTTATAAATAAATTCGGTCACTGGAGAGAGCCTCGATCGAAAGGTCGGAAGCGTCACCCCCTCAGAGAAATGACACATTTACCACTTAATGTCGAAAAAATGGCAAAACGTAGCGACGCCGTTCGTATGGTGGCTACCGGAGAAGGCGAATACCCGGCCGCGACGGCACCAGGTAGAGATGTCGTCGATGTCGTGCTTGCGGCCCCGGTAGCGAAACGTATCGCGCGAAAGCCCCAGCATGCGCGCCGCCTTGCTGACGTTGAATTGATTGCTCTTGAGGGCCTGCCGCAGCAGGTCACGTTAGCTCGTCGGCTCTTCCTTGACGCTCACAAGTGACAGGGTCGCGCGGCGCAGCAAGGCGACACCCTTTTGCGGCAACGGCAGCCGCAGGTCGCCGGCGCCGATGACGCCGGCCTCGGACAGCACCACCGCCTGCTCGATCACGTTCTCCAACTCGCGCACGTTGCCCATCCAGGCCTGGGCGCCGACCGCCTGCAGCGCATCGCCGCCCAGGCGGATCGCCGGCTTGCCGTAGCGCTCGCCAAAGACGCGCACGAAGTGCTCGGCCAGCACCACGGCATCGCCGATCCGTTCGCGCAGGCTGGGCACGGGAATCTGGATCATGCGCAGCCGGTAGTACAGGTCCGGGCGAAGCAGCCCCTGACGCACCATCACTTCGAGACTGCGGCTGCTGGCGGCGATGATTCGCGCCCGTACCGGCCGATCCTCGAGGCTGCCCAGGCGGCGGACCTTGCGTTCCTCGATGACCTTGAGCAACTTGGCCTGCGACACTGGTTCCAGTTCGGCAATTTCGTCGAGGAACAAGGTGCCCTCGCCCGCCGACTCGATCAGGCCCGCGCGCGCGTGGCGGGCATCCGTGAAGGCTCCCCGCTCGTGGCCGAAGAGTTCGGCCTCGAGCAGGCTGTGCGGAATGCTGGCGCAATTGATTTCGCGAAGGGGCCACCGGGCGCGCTTGCCCTCGTGGTGCAGGGCGTGCGCGACGAGTTCCTTGCCCGTGCCGGTCTCGCCGTTGATCAGGATGCACGGCGGCGCGTCCTCCGGACAGGCACGGTCGGCCTCGATCACCTTGCCGATCAGCCGCCGGAGGTCCCGCATTTCGGTCGACTCACCGACCAGCCCGCCGCCGTACACGAAGCTGTCTTGGCGGCGGATCGCGCATTGGTCGCTGCCGTCGTGCGGGCACGGCTCGGCGGCGCTGCTTCGATCCGTGGCCCCCGATTCCCTGCCAGGCGGTCCGGCGGCGCTGGCGCGCCGGCTTTGGCGCATTTCCAGGTCGTGCGCAGGCAATGCATCGGCGGGACGTCAGCGGCGCTCGAACACACGCTCGATGACCCCACGCAGGGCCACCAGTTCGATCGGTTTTTTCAGGTAGTCGGCCGCCCCGCCTCGCAGCGCCTCCATGGCCACCTCTTCACTGCCCGTGCCGGTGATCATCACCACCCGAGCGTGGGGCGCCTGCCGCCGGATGCGGGCCAGCACTTCCAGCCCGTTGATGCCCGGCAGGTTATAATCCACCAGGACCACGTCGGGCACGAACGACTCGAGCAGCTGCAGCCCGCCCTCACCGCTGGCGGCCATCTGCGCGCCCAAGCCCTCGCGGGTGAGGAAGATCAGGATGTTGCGTGCCAGCAGCGGCTCGTCTTCGATCAGCAGTACCGACGGTTTTATTGTTTGCGCGCTCATTAACCCGCTCATTCGCCTGCTCATTCACCTGTAGCGCTGCTGCATGGGGGGAGAAGGCTGTCGCAAACCCTTGAATCGAACGACTGATACGAAATCCGACTCATGCTGCCCGGGGACTCGCGGCATCGCTCAGGTCATGCCGGAGGAGTTCGAATCCACCGGAGGACACACTGAACAGGGCAGTTGCCCTGTTCGCTGCATCCTCGGATTCCCTGCCGTGCCCGGGGGCACGGCAGGGAGCGAGGTTTGTTGCTTGCTACGTGTTGCTTGCTACTTGCTACGTGTTACTAACCACGTGTTGCGTACTGCCTGTTACTTCAGCATCACGCTACGTCGATTACGGCACCGTGATCTGGGTGCAACCACCGAAGGCCGGCGAGTAGACCCAGATCGACAGCGGCTTGACAGCCAGCGGAATCGCACCGAAGTCGAAGGCGCCGCCACCCAGTACACGCGTGCTGCCCAGGCTGAGCGCACCCGGCGTTGCCGTCGGGGCGTTGCAACCGGCCACGGCCGTGGTCGAAGAGTACAGATTCAGCGTCTGGCCCTGGGCGATGTTCACCGTGCCGTTCACTGCAATCGTGCCCAGCGCCGGAGCCCGGCCAGCCCGCCACACAGCACGCGGGGTGATCACTTCCGCACCGATCGCGTTGACCGCGACCACGCCCTGGTCGGCAACTGCGCCGGTCCGGTCGTTGAAGGTGTAGAACATGTTCCAGGTACCCGCATACGGCGCGGTGAACACCAGCTTGCCACCCTCGAACACTGCCGAACCCACTGCCTTGGCGCCAGTCACCGTGTCGAACGGATCACCGTTGGTCACGATGCGCAGGGTCGCCAGGTCCACACCGGCCGGGGCAAAGTCATTGGCCAGCACGTCGATGGTCAGCGGCTTGGTGGCCACACTGGTGTTGGCCAGGTCGTCACGGGCATCCGGCAGGCCGTTGAGCAGGCCGATGTTCACCGTTACCAGTTGACGTTGCGTGGTGCCCAGCACGGTTGCTGCCTGATACCAGAAGGTATCGGTGATGCCACCGCGGTTGGCCGGCGGGCTGTAGGTCACGATGCCACCGTTGATCAGCAGACGCCCGCCCTGAGCCGTGCAGCTCGCGGAGGCTACACCAGGGGTGCAGGTCGCCGTCGCGCTGGGGACAGCGCAGGTGCCGCCGGTCGGGCCGGTGGTGCAGACCAGCAGGTTGGGCACTGCCGCGACGCCGACGTCGTTGGCCAGCACGTCAACAAAGGCCGGCACGTTCATCGGGATCGATACCGTGTCGGGCTGGAACGTCGCCGTTCCCGCTGCCGCGCCGAGGTACATGGTCTGCGCCGAGTCGATGCCACCCGCGCTGGAGCGCACCGTCACGAAGGCGGGCGGTACCTGCACGTTGGCGATGGTCACGGTGCCGACCGCGAACTTCGAGGTCGAAGCCACCTTCAGCTTGAAGTCCTGGACGACGCCCAGTGCTGTGGTAGCGGGCAGGCCGTAGGCATCCAGCGTCAGGCAGGGCGTGGAGCAGCCCACCGTCGCCGTCTGACCCACCGGGGTCGGCGAGGACAGGAACGCGCCGGAATCGGCGGACACCGTCAGCACCTTGGTGGTGGCGTTGTAGTTGGCCGAGGTGATGCGCAGCTCATCGGTCAGCGGCACGTTCACCACCGTGGCGGGCACGTCCGTCGTGGTGCGCACGCGGGCATGGGTGTAGGCCGGATTGGGCTGGCCTGCCACCGTCGGCTGAATCACGCCGTTGAAGAAGTTGAACTTCGGCGTGGGGACCTGGCCTACTGCCACCGGGGCGGTGTTCAACACCGGGGTCTTCAGCATGGCCACTTCGGGCGTGGAGTTGACCGGATCAGCCGGGTCGCCCTTGTTCAGGCTCAGGCCGACCAGGGGCTCGGGACGGTTGACTTCCTGCACCGCATTGGCCCAGGCACCGATCTGGAAGCGATCGGGTGTGCCATCGGCGTTGGAATCCACCGCACGATAGGTGGCGCGGTCGATGTTGGTGCGGCTGGCAATCGCGGCCGTATTGACGCGGCCGATGACGGAGATGTCATTGATCGCCCACACCGCTTCCTGCGTCGCGCAATTGCCCGACGCAATGCCGGGGCCGGAGACCATGAAGTAGTTGGTCTTTGGCATGGCGCGGATTTCCGGCGGAATGGCAAAGGCCGGCACCGTGGCGCCGTTGTAGAACGGGTTGGCCAGTCCGCTGCCGGTGATCGGGCCCACATCGCCCGGAGAGAGGTATTTCTTGCCGTCAGCGCCCGTGGCAAACGGTGCTGCAACACCACCAGGGGTGACCGCACGCATCGCGAACGGCCCAACCGCGCCATTCAGGGCGCCGGTGAAGTCCGGGCCAATGCCGATGTCTTCGGTGTCAAACAGCCGGCCGCCGGCGGCGACCGGAATGGTCTTGGGCGCGCGGTGCGGTGAGTAAATAGTGAAGTTGCCCGAGCAGGCCATGCCGGCCCGCGCCTGCGGCGCCTGCACGCGCCAGCGCGCAAAGGTGATCTGCTGACCCGGCTCGGGCGTCGGGGTGTTGAATGTCGACTCCAGCCCCTGGAGCACCTTGATCGGGGTGGTCACGCCGGGGGTGGCCGAGGCCATGGTCATCACTGCGGATGTGAAATAGTAGAAATGCTCCTGTGACCAGTTGGTGGGGAACGCTTCGGGTACGGTGGCCACTTCCGCCGGCGTGATGAAACAGATGCCGGCCACGAGGTCAGCCTGCGTGGTTGGGCTGCACAATTCGAGCGCCAGGCCGTTGGCGTCCTGGTACCAGGCCGGGTAGCCAGTGGCCGGATCCACCGGCCCCACCCGCTGCAACACGGCGTGGGCTGAACCGGCCAGCGCCATCGCCGCCAGGCCTGATGCCACGGCCTGTCTCAGAATATTGCTCTTCATGATCATGAAACCCCTTTTAGGTTTATTGAAAAAACAAACTTGAAAAAACAAACGCTTTCGTTCAACACCTGCCGCGTGCTCAATACGCTAAACAGGCACTCACTTCGTTCACTTGATGGAAGTACTGGCAATGCGTGCCGGGAACCCGTTCCCGGACACGCCCGATCGGTCAGACGATCTTCCACATCGCCATCATTCCGTGGTCTTCGTGGACCACGTTGTGGCAGTGCATGGGGTAGATGCCCTTGTAGTCACGGAAGCGCATGGCCGTCTCGATGGTTTCGCTCGGGTCGAGGCGGTACACATCCTTGCGGCTGTTCTCGATGGCGCTGGTGGGGTTGGGTGTGGCCGTGCCCTTGCGTGACAGGATGCGGCCTTCCTCGTAGTGCGGGTGGATGGGGTGCGACCAGGAGCCGCCGCCGTTCTTGTGCACCCAGACTTCCTCGGTGCCCTCTTTCACTTCATAAGGTGCTGCATAG
>CAIPGJ010000062.1 GCA_903864555.1 uncultured Pseudomonadota bacterium
CTGGGTCTGGTTGCCCGAGAATTCCTGCTGCTCGGCCTGCTTGCCAGCATCATCGGTTGCTTGATCGGATTCATTGCACAGTTCGTCATTGCCGGCTTCGTGGCCGAAGTGGTGGGTTCCAATCTGCCGGTGCCTTCGCCATTGCCTGCACTGCAGGGTTTCCTGATCGGACTTGCGCTGCTGTTCGGATTTGCCATGCCGCCGCTGCTGCAACTGCAGCATATTCCAGCTGTGCGCGTGCTGCGCAAGGATGTCGGTCTACCCAGGCAGGCCGTGATACTGGCCTATGGAACCGGCGTCCTGGTGATTGGTGCATTGCTCATCTGGCAGGCGGGTGACATCAAGCTCGGTTTCGTCGTGCTGGGTGGATTCGCCGGGGCATTCGTTTTGTTTGCTGCGATTGCCTGGGCTGCGCTGATGTCGGCGGGCAGGGTGGCGCGCGGTGCGGGAATCACCTGGCGATACGGCATCGCCAACCTGCGCCGGCATGTGCGTTCGAATACGGTGCAGGTGCTGGCCCTGTCGTTGGGCTTGACGGCGGTGCTGCTACTGACGTTCACGCGCAACGACCTGCTGGCGACCTGGAAGTCCACCATCCCGCCTGAGGCGCACAACCGCTTCATCGTCAACATCCAGCCCGAGCAGCGTGTCCCGCTGCAGGATCTGTTCCGCCATGGCGGTGTCGCAGAACCGGCCCAATACCCGATGATCCGCGGCAGGCTCGTGGCGGTGAACGCTCAGCCGGTCAAGGCCGATGACTACCAGGACAATGTCCGGCGCATGGTGGAGCGGGAGTTCAACCTGTCCTACATGACGACCATGCCGGATTCGAATCGAATCGTTTCCGGGAAATGGTTTGATGGCGATGAGCTGAAGAATGGCGCGCTGTCGGTCGAGGAGGGCATCGCAAGGAACCTCGGCTGGAAGCTGGGAGACCAATTGACCTGGCAGGTGGCCGGGCAGAATTACACGGCTCCCATCAGCAGCATTCGCAAGCTGGAGTGGGATTCCATGCGGGTGAATTTCTTCGTGATCGCGACGCCGGGCTTGCTGGACGCTGCGCCGGCCAGCTTCATCACCAGCTTCCATCTGCCCGAGGCGAAGGCATCCTTCTCGTCAGAGGTATCGCGACGATTCCCGAACCTGACGGTGATCGACATGAGCGTGATCCTGAAGCAGGCACAAGGTGTCATTGATCAGGTTGTTCGTGCCGTGCAGTTCGTGTTCCTGTTTGCCTTGGGCGCAGGAGTCCTGGTGCTGTATTCGGCCCTGCTTTCCACGCAGGATGAGCGACAGCAGGAGTCGGCGCTGATGCGCGCGCTGGGTGCTTCTCGCGCCCAGGTGCTGTCGGCGCAGCGCGCCGAGTTTGCCGTTCTGGGACTCATTGCCGGCCTGCTCGCGGCCTGTGGTGCGACGGGAATCGGTTTTGGCATTGCGAGAGCCGTGTTCCAGTTCCCTTACCAGATCAATCACTGGGTCTGGATTGCAGGACCTGTCGCGGGCTTGCTTTGCGTTGCGGTGAATGCACGCGCCGGGGCCAGGGCTGCGCTGAATCATCCGCCTCTTCTGGTCCTGCGCGAAGCCTGAGCTTGA
>CAIPGJ010000063.1 GCA_903864555.1 uncultured Pseudomonadota bacterium
CGACGTTCATCCGGGAGCAAGCACCATGCAGGGCGCGCAGCAGTTTGAGGGGATTGACGTCGCCATCCATCGGACAGTAGCTGGCCCCGAAAACGTTAGGTCCGACCTGCGGCAGGCGCGCTTTCAGCGCCGCGTGGTCCAACATTTCGAACGGATAGTCGCCGGCCAGAGCGGAGCGTATTGACTCCAGGCGGGCACGCCGCTGCACGAACAGCTCTTCGGTGTAACAAAAACTGAAACCGCCGGACTGGCGGAGCCGTACGTCGATACCAGTCAGCTCGAGCAGTTGCCCGTGCAGCACCGGCCACAGTTGCGCCGAGTTTCGGGACCAACGTGCGTAGGGTGAAAAGCCGTGTCCCTTGCCCTGCACCCATACCAGGCCGAAGTTGCCCCGCGAAGCGCGCAGCACGTCGTCTGCGCCGTCAAGCACCGTGACCTGCGCCCCGCACCGGGCCAGGCCGTAAGCGATGGCGCTGCCGACCAGGCCACCGCCGACAACAATGATGTCGCTGCCGCGCATCAGGCTTCGCCGTGGATGCAGGCCCTGCAGTCCGTCGGGCCCTCGCGTAGGGGGTACCTCATCACGGCTGGCTCAGTACGTCGGACTGGGAGCAAAACGGCTTCATGGGTTTGTGAAAACACTAACAAATTAATAATACACGACCAGGAACACGGGTAGACCCGGTGTTGGCGCCCACGTGGATTAGGCCCAGCTGCCGACTTTTGACTGCCCCACCAGTCGCTAGAGCCATCCAGCAACGAGTCCGTGGGCATCGCGCTGGGTCTCTGGGAGTCGGCAGGCTGGGCCACATTGATGTCAGCATCAACAGTTATGTCGCATTGAGGCAACCCTGCAAAACCCCGTGTTGTCCCTGATTCAAAAAATGTATGCAGAAAATCAGCAATTGCCATTTGAAAAACAAAGTTTTTTGGTTCTGATTCCAATTTATCGGTTCAGACTTGGTTGACAACCGTAACTCAGACCTGTTCGACACTTGATTTCTCCCCAACAATTTAGATAACTGAGAGCTAGAGATTTCCAGCAAACTACCATCCCAGAGTTTTGCCATGAAGAAGTCCAAATTCACTGAAGAGCAGATCGCTTTTGCGCTGCATCAAGCCGATCCCCAAAGCGCTAAGGAATAGAACTTGAAGATTACCGTGCTCGGAGCTGGCGTGATCGGCCTGACGACCGCGTACTACCTGGCGCTCGACGGCCACGAAGTTGAAGTGATCGAGCGCAATGCCGGTGTGGCTCTGGATACCAGCTTCGGTAACGGAGCGCAGTTGTGCTACAGCTACGTGGCGCCACTGGCCGGCCCTGGAGTGCTCTGCAAAATGCCAGGCTGGCTGTTAAGCGGAGATTCACCGCTGCGTTTCCGTCCGCAATTCGATGCCCAACAGTGGCTGTGGTTACTCGGATTTGCGCGCGCATGCAATCAGGCAACGAGCGACCTGACGCAGTTCCGCCAGCTGGCGCTTTCGTTCTACAGCCGTTCGCTGATGCGCGAATTCGTCGCGCGCGAGAACTTTGATTTTGGACACGCGCAAAGCGGTAAGCTGGTGGCATTTACCGATCAGGCCAATTTCAACTTGGCGCGCAAGGTGCTCGATAGCCAGCGCGTGCTGGGTTGCGAGCAGGAGGCGCTGAATCGCGAAGCCTGCATCCGGCTTGAACCCTCGCTCGGCGACCCAGCTTC
>CAIPGJ010000064.1 GCA_903864555.1 uncultured Pseudomonadota bacterium
GCATTGGTCATGGTCGACTCCGGCTGCAGGTCGAAGGGCGACAGGCCCTGGCGGGCAGTGGGGGGGATCGGTCGCACGTCGATGGCGACGACATCACTGCCGCGCTTTACCGTGGTCACCCCCAGCACCATGCCCGGCTTGATGTCGCCCAGGCTGAAGGCCTTGGTCGCTGCGACATTCACCTCGGCCGGCAGGTCGACCTGGACATCGCGGCCGTCGCGGGTCTTGATGGAAAGCTGCTGGCCGTCAAAGGCTGTCAGGGTGCCGCGGATGTTGACGTTCTGCTGGGCCGCGGCCATGCCGGTGGTGCCGAGCAGCAGCAGGGACAACAGGGAGGCACAGAGGGTGTGTATGGGTTTCAAGGCAGGGGCTCCGGTTGGACAGTCGTGGTCAGGTGGCAGTTGATGGGCTGGGTAGTGCGATGGAAACGTTCAGTGGGAAATCAGGCCTGCGGCAGACATCCCAACCTGCGGTTAACAGTGGCCACGGTCCTGGCATTCCCGTTGCCGGGCCTTTGTCAGCTTGCTGCCGGTTCAGCTGGCAGACCGGACGCCGCTTCATGCGCTGTTCACGCTTGGCTGCGCAGGGCCTCGCGCAGCTGGGTGCGCAGTAGGCGCCCCAGGGGATTGCGCGGAAACGGCGGGACAAAGCGCACCTCCGCCGGTATCAGGTGGGATGGCAGGCCCTGTCGCAAGCCATCGAGAATGCCGGCTTCGGTCAGGGCGGCGCCGGCCTGCGGGACCACCATTGCGATCGCACGGGCCTTGAGCACGGGGTCGGGCGCATCGATGAGCACTGCCTCGGCCACCCCCGGCAGGGTTTCCAGCACGCTCTCGATCACATCGGGATCTATGGTGTAGTAGCCCGAGACAAAGCGGTCATCGGTGCGGCCACAGACACTGATGAAATCCTCTTCGTCGTACATGCCGATGTCGCCGGTGCGGAACCAGCCGTCGGTGGTGCAGGCTTCGCTGTGCGGGCGTCTCCACCAGCCTTCGAATTCCGGCAGCTGGATTTCCCCCAGATGTTCCAGCGGCATGGGTTTGAGATTGGTGCCGACGATGCGCAGGCGCCTGCCGGCCAGCACCTTGCCGACCGTGCCGATGCGGAAACGGTCATCGGGATAATCCGCCGTGATGAGGCCGGCTTCCGGACTGCCATAGCATTGCCGCGGCGCGAGCCCGGTGCGCAGTGCGAAGGCCTGTGCTGCCGGCTTCCTCATGGGGCCGCAGGCCGAGGCAAACAGCCTCACGCCGGTGGCGTCGACCAGTCGCGGAGCAGGGTCGGCCAGCAGCCCGTCATAGACCCGGGGGGTGCCCAGCAGCACCGTGGCTTGTGACAGGTCATCCGCGATCGCGGAGGCGTCGGCAGGCAGGATGAGTTTGCCGCCCAGCCCGAGTATTGCCTGCACGGCAATGCACAGCCCCGGCATGGAGAACAAGGGCAGCGCAGCGACCAGGCGGTCGGCTCGCGACAGTCGCCAGCGCTCGGCGATGGCATCAGCCTCGGCAGCCAGACGTGCATGGCCGACCCGCGCACCGTGCGGCTGTCCAGAGGTCCCCGAGGTGTAAAGGATGAGCGCTGGCTGTGCTGCCAGGGGTGAAACGGCGGCGGCATCGCTTATGGGGAGTGTCTGGCTCATCCGCGCGGCTTGTTCGACCGTCAGCAACTGTGCCGATGGTGTTGCGATCGACAGTGTTTCGAGAATGCGCCTGAACGCGTTCAATCCTGCCGCTTCGCACAAAATCAGCCGCGGCTGTGCATCGGCGACAAACTCGGCCAGATTCGCTTCCGGCCAGGCGGTGGGCAGGGGCACGAAACTGCAGCCGGCACGCAGGGTGCCCAGATA
>CAIPGJ010000065.1 GCA_903864555.1 uncultured Pseudomonadota bacterium
AGACCGGCTGGGTAGAGGCTCGGTACCTGGGCGAGGCGGCCTGTGGCAGCAGCATGACCGACAGCAAACCCGGTGCAGTCCCATCCGGGGAGACGCCCATCACAGCCCCGGGGCAGCGTATCGAGAAGCTTGATTTCACCGACGGCAAAACCAAGGTGACCATCAAACAACGGCTGATGGGCCGTGAGTACACCGATTACCAGGTGCGCGCCGCCGCCGGACAGACGCTGACGGTAACGCTGAAGGCCGGCAACCCGCAGAACTACTTCAACATCAATCCGCCCGGCGCGGAGTCGGCCATGTTCATTGGCAGCAGCAGCGGTTCGCGCTTCTCCCGCAGGTTGCCGACCGATGGTGAATACACGATACGGGTGTATCTGATGCGTGCAGCGGCGCGGCGCAATGAATCCAGCCGCTTCATCCTGGAAGCGGGCCTGACAGGCCAGCCGCTGCCCCCCATCCCGGCGCGGCAGGACGCACTGATCCCCGGCACCCCCTTTCACGCCTCGGCAAACATCGCCTGTACGGTGGGGGTCAGGCAGGCCCCGGCATCCTGCGAGGCCGCCGTCATCCGCCGTCGCATCGATGGCACGGCCACCGTCGAAGTGCGCTGGCGGGAAGGCACGCTGCAGAACACGACGCGCATCCTCTTCGTCAAGGGCAGGCCGGTCTCCTCCGACGCCACCGGCTCCCTCAGCCATGCACGACAGGGCGATGTCACCCGGGTCCGTCTGGGCCGCGGTGCCTCCTTCGACATACCGGACGCGCTGGTGTCAGGGGGCTAGCCACTGACCCACGGGTGCCCTGGCATGAAGGAAACAGGTAGACTCGCCCCGCGTCCCGCATCCACAGACCAGTGTCCGCCACGCCTCATCCATGCAAGTCCGCATCCATCGCACTGACGGGAAGACTGGCAGCTATTCCCAGAGCCATCAGGATCGAGCTACGGTCCTGCTGAAGCGGCTCGACCCGAACCGGCTTTTTTGTTCCGGACCCATCGTCATCGGGGAGCACAACCCCTTCAGCGTCCTCAATCCCGACCACATCAACTGGGTGGAAGTGCGGGCCCCGGGGCAGACCCTGCCGGTGTTGCGGCCGCCGGGCATAGAGCGTGTGGTCATGCTGGCCGGACGACCGCAGTACGAGGAAATCCTCGAGCGGCAGTGGCCGCGCTGGCGCATCATGAGAAAGAGCAATCCCGGCGATCTGATGGAAGCGCTGGTGGAGCTTTCGCTGCGCGGCGGCAGCGAACTCTATCTGAGGGTCACCGGCGTGGTCACGCAGGAGCCGCTGTCGGATCTGGTATTCGGCCAGCCAGCCATCACGGCACACATCGAGCCGGACGGGGCCGTGTACGTGAACCCGCAGAGCATCGTCCGGGCACGGGTGTACCACAGCCTGGGCGAGGTGCAGTATCCGTCGGGACTGTGGTTCGCCGACGCGGACGACATCTGATCATGCCGTGCTGAAACGCGGGGCCGCTACCAGCCCAGCCCCGCTGTTGCACTAATCCTTGCGCGCCAGGCGCAGGATGTAGCCGCCGGATTTCTCGTCGCGCTCCAGTTCCAGGACCTTGCGCTTGCCGGCCTCCTCCAGCAGGTCGGAGAAGGAGCGGTAGCCGTAGTAGGACTCGCTGAAATTGGGCCGCCGGCGCTTGAGCGCCTGCTTCACCATGGAGCCCCAGAGTTTCTCGCCTTCGCCACGCTCGGCGGACAGCGCCTCGATGGTCTCCAGCACCAGTTCCATGGCCTCCTGCTTCTTGTCCTCGCTGGCCGAGGCCTCCTTGGACTCACCAGCCGGGCGGGCATCCTTCCTCTTCTTGGCGGCGCGGCGCTTGCTCTCGTCCTCGCGCACCAGGTCGTCGTAATAGATGAATTCATCGCAGTTGACGATGAGCAGGTCGGACGTGGAGTTCTTCACCCCGACGCC
>CAIPGJ010000066.1 GCA_903864555.1 uncultured Pseudomonadota bacterium
TCCAATTCCGCGGCAAAGACCAAGCTCGCGCTGGTACGCGACCTGGTTGGCAGCGGCACTGCGCGCCCCGTCGCAAAGCCGGCGGCACGGCCGGAACCCCAGCGCACCGAAGTGGCGCGAAGCGAATCCCCAAAACCGCCTGCCGCTACCGCCAAAACCGACCCGCGCACCGCTCCCACCGCCCCCGCCACTGCGCCGATCACAGCTGCCGCCAGGCCCCCGGCAGAAGCCGATGCCGCCAAGGCGGCCCCGGCACGCCCTGCAGCTGCCGCTGCAGCGCCGGGCAATGAAGAAGTCATCCGCACCGTGCAGGCATGGGCGCAGGCCTGGTCCGCCAAGGACGTCAAGGCCTACCTCTCCCACTACGCACGGGACTTCAAGACACCCAAAGGCGAATCCCGTGGTGACTGGGAGAAGGATCGCAGTGCCCGCATTCTGGCGCCCAAGGATATCGACGTGACGGTGGGTTCGCCGCGCGTGACACAGTCAGGCGACAGTTCGGCCACCGTGACATTCCGCCAGTCCTATAAATCGGACCGGCTCAACATCAACAGCACCAAGACCCTGGTCATGGTCCGCAACAGCAACGGCAAATGGCTGATCCAGCAGGAGCGGGTCGGAAGCTGATGAATCGCGCATCACCTGCCCTTCCCGTTTTGCCATCCAGCCTGACGCTGTTCCGCATCACCCTGTTTGCCCTGCTGGTTGCCTTCGGCGCGGCCACCAGCAGCCATGGATGGGCGCAGGGCAGCCCGCAGAAACCGCGCGCTGCCGAAAGCCCCGCCAAGCCCAAGGCCGGCAAAGCCCACAGGGAAGCAAAAGAAGCCAGAGACAGCAAAGCCACCAAGGCAACCCGGGACAGCAAGGAACCCAGGATCAGCAAGGCAGCCCCCGCCGGGAAGGTGCCCTCCAGGGAAAAAACGGAGCGCTTGCCGGCCAGCACAGCAGCCGCAGGCCGGTCCCCGAGCGCAGAGTCGATGTTGAATGAAGTGTTCGACGAAATCGGCCAGCGCCGCTTTGATACCGCCTTGCAACACATCGACAGGCTGCTCGCCGCGCACCCGAACTTCCGGCTGGCACACCTGATCAAGGGCGACTTGCTGTTGGCGCGCACGCGACCACTCAGCGACATGGGGGCTGCCCCCAAGGCGCCTGCGGACCGCCTCCAGGATCTGCGCGCCGAGGCCATCGCGCGCCTGCGCGCCTATCGCGACAAACCCGAAGCCGGGCTGCTGCCCCGCTACGTCATGCAGATGACACCGGAACAGCAGTTCGTGCTGGTGGTGGACACCACGCGCGCACGACTCTACGTTTACAGTAACGAGAACGGACGGCCGCGATTCGTCACCGATTACTACGTCAGCTCCGGCAAGCAGGGCTCGCTGAAGACCCGCGAAGGTGACCTCAAGACCCCGATAGGCGTCTACCACGTCACCTCCAGCCTGCCGCAGAAGAAACTGCCCGACTTCTACGGCAGCGGAGCCTTCCCCATCAATTATCCGAACACCTGGGACAAGCGCCTCGGCCGCAACGGCCACGGCATCTGGCTGCACGGTACGCCCAGCGACACCTTCAGCCGCCCCCCGCGCGCCAGCGACGGCTGCGTGGTGCTGTCCAACACGGACCTCGATGCAATGGCCAAGCACGTGCAGATAGGCCTCACCCCGGTCATCATCAGCGACCAGGTGGAATGGGTCAGCGAAGCCTCCTGGACGGCGGAACGCCAGGCGTTCATGAAACAGTTCGAGCAGTGGCGGACCGACTGGGAAAGTCTGGACACCGAGAGCTTCCTGCAGAACTATTCGCGCAAGTTCAACTCCGGGGACCAGGACTTCGACGGCTTCGCCCGCAACAAGCGCCAGGTGAATACGAGCAAGCAATGGATCAAGGTGGGCCTGAACCGCATCAGCATGTTCCGCAATCCGGGCAAGGAAGACCTGGTCACGGTCACCTTTGACCAGGACTACCGCTCGAGCAACCTGTCCAATGTCATGAAGAAGCGCCAGTACTGGGCCCGCGAGGGCAACCGCTGGCGCATCGTCTACGAAGGCCCGGCCTGAGGCGGCCTTTGAGGCTGCCCCCCCCAACACCACCCCTGAGCCCCCTACCCATTTCAATCCGGAGAAACTGCATGCGCCACTTCATCACCATGGTCACCCTGCTGCTGGGCCTGCTCGCCGCCCCGGCCCACGCCCAGAATCCGCAAGTCGAGTTCAGGACCAGTGCAGGCAACTTCACCCTCGAACTGTATGCAGACAAGGCGCCCAAGACTGTCGCAAATTTCATGCAGTACGTGAAGGAGGGCCATTACAAGGGAACCATCTTCCATCGGGTCATGGATGGATTCATGGTCCAGGGCGGCGGGTTCGACCGCAACATGCGCGAGAAGCCCACCCGCCCCTCGATAGACAATGAAGCCGGCAATGGCCTGCGTAACGATGTCGGGACTGTCGCCATGGCACGCACCAATGCTCCGCACTCAGCCTCGGCGCAGTTCTTCATCAACGTCGTCAACAACGATGCACTGAATTTCCGCGAACCCACGCCTTCGGGATATGGTTACGCCGTGTTCGGCAAGGTCACGCGCGGCCTGGATGTGGTCATGAAGATGACCAAGCTGGCCACCGGCAACGCCGGACAGCACCAGAACGTGCCGCTCAAGCCCATCGTCATCGACGATGTCGTCATCACGACCGCAGCCACGCCGGGAGCCAAGGATGCCCCCGCCAGGAATTAACCACCGCATCAACAACGGAGCAATCAACATGGTAAGACTGCACACGAACAAGGGCGTCATCGCCCTCGAACTGGACGAGGCCAAGGCGCCGGAGACCGTGAAGAACTTCCTCGCCTACGTCCAGAGCGGGCACTATTCCAACACCGTGTTTCACCGCGTCATCGACGGATTCATGATCCAGGGCGGCGGCTTCGAGCCGGGCATGGAGCAAAAGCCCACCCAGGCGCCGGTGAAGAACGAGGCGGACAATGGCCTGAAGAACGACAACTACACCATCGCCATGGCACGCACTTCCGACCCGCACTCGGCCTCGGCGCAGTTCTTCATCAATTTGTCCGACAATGAGTTCCTGAACCACAGCGCTCCCACCCCACAGGGCTGGGGCTACTGCGTGTTCGGCAAGGTCGTCGAAGGCAAGGACGTGGTGGACAGCATCAAGGGCGTGAAGACCGGCAAGCGCGGCTTCCACGGCGATGTCCCGCTCGAGGACGTGATCATCGAGCGCGCGGAAGTCGCCTGAGGACGGACCGGCGCGGCAAGCGCACAGACGGCCCCACAGGCAGCAGCAATGGCCACACTATTCATCTCAGACCTGCACCTGGCTGCATCGCGCCCGGAGATAACCTCGGCATTCGAGATTTTTCTGTCCGGTGCGGCGCTGCAGGGTGAATCGCTGTACATACTCGGCGACCTGTTCGAGTACTGGGCCGGTGATGACGACCTCGACGATCCCTTCAACGCGCGCGTGATTGAGGCGCTGGCCCGCTGCAGTGCGCGTGTGCCGGTATTCTTCATGCATGGTAACCGCGACTTCCTTGCCGGGGCGCAATTTGCCTCGGTCGCCGGACTCACCCTGCTCAATGATCCGCTGGTGGCGCAGATATCCGGCCGGCGCACCCTGATCATGCACGGCGATACCCTGTGCACCGACGATCTCGAATACCAGCGTTTTCGCAGCGAGGTACGCTCACCGGAATGGGCGGCGGTATTTCTCGCGCTGCCCCTGGCCGAACGCAAGCGCCGCATCGAACGGCTGCGGCAGCAGAGCGAGGTGCGCAAGAAAGAGAAATCCATGACCATCATGGATGTCAGCGAGACAGCCGTTGAAAGCGCGCTGCGAACACACGCCTGTGACCGCCTCATTCATGGCCACACTCACAGACCCGGCCGCCACTCACTGCTGGTGGACGGGCGCTCCTGCGAGCGCCTGGTGCTGGGGGACTGGTACGAACAGGGCAGCCATCTCAGATGCACCGCCGAGGGCTGCACAACCTCGACCGATTAGTATCAGATTGGAGAGGGGTTAACCATGCTTATTCAGTAAGCATGGGTAATATGATCAAGCCGGCTCAGCCAAGGCCGCGTGCAAGATCCCCGGTCAGATCCCGCACAGACTCCAGCCCGACCGCCACCCGCAGCAACCCCTCCCGTATCCCGGCACGCCCCCTGGCTTCCTCGCCAATGCGGCCGTGCGTGGTGGTGGCAGGATGCGTGATGGTGGACTTGGTATCTCCCAGGTTGGCGGTGATCGACAGCAGGCGTGTGGAATCGATCACCCGCCAGGCGGCTTCCCGCCCCCCCTTGACTTCGAAGGACACGATAGCGCCGCCGGATTTCTGCTGGCGCATCGCCAGGGCATGCTGGGCGTGCGAGCTCAATCCCGGGTAGTACACACGCTCCACAGCCGGATGCTTCTCCAGCCATTGCGCCAGCTCCAGGGCACTGCGGGACTGTGCCTCCATGCGGATCTGCAGCGTCTCCAGGCCCTTGAGGATGACCCAGGCGTTGAAGGCCGACAATGTCGGCCCTGCGGTGCGCAGGAACCCGGTGATGGCATCCCCGACGTCACGACGGCCCAGCACTGCCCCGCCAAGCACCCGGCCCTGGCCATCGAGGAACTTGGTGGCCGAGTGGATGATGATGTCCGCGCCCAGTTCGAGGGGCTTTTGCAGCGCCGGCGTACAGAAGCAGTTGTCCACCACCAGCTGCGCCCCCCCCCTGCGAGCGACTGCGGCCAGCGCGCCGATGTCATACACCTCGGTGGTCGGGTTGGAGGGCGTTTCGATGAACAGCAGTTTGGTCTCGGGCCGCATGGCCTGCTGCCAGGCCGCGGGGTCGCTGCTGTCGATGAACGAGGTGACCAGGCCGAACCTGGCCAGGATGTTGCCGAACAGCTGGACGGTGGTGCCGAATACCCCCGAGGAGCACAGCACATGGTCCCCCGCCTTGAGCAGGGACATGGCCGTGGCAAGGATGGCCGACATGCCCGAAGCCGTGGCCACACAGGACTCGGCACCCTCCAGGGCCGCCAACCGCTCCTGCAAGGCAGCGACCGTCGGGTTGGTGAAACGGGAGTAGATGTTGCCGGGCTCGGCATTGCTGAAGCGAGCTGCAGCCTGTGCGGCGTTCTCGAATACAAAACTCGAGGTCAGGTAGAGCGCCTCGGAATGCTCGTTGAACTGGCTGCGGTGTATGCCGGCACGCACCGCCTGCGTCTGCAGATCATACTGCTTGAAATCCCTGTCTTCTGACATCTTGCATCCTTCAGGCACATGCCTCCGGCTGGCAAAGGCATGCGCAAAACAAAAAACCCGTCCTGCTTGCGCTAAGACGGGCTTGACCACGCTTTAGCCGTATTTTTTTGTCGCCTTCGCTTTGCGCGTCCGCGGCGCCCGCAAGCTGCTATCAAATCGGCGCGAGGCCTGAAGTTACCCCCCGGTGGGGGAACCTGTCAAATGGCAGGCCATTAATGATTCCAGGCTGATGCCCGGCAGACAGCCTCCGGCTTATGGCAGCTTTTGATCCTTGGGAACCGCAAGGCATATGCCCACGACGTACTTCTGGGCTCCCCCAGCGGACATATTCTTGCGCGCAGCTTCGCACTGCTCCAGCTTTTCATAGGGAACACGCACGCTGAAATTGCTGGCACCACAGCCTCCGGTCGGCACGGGGCCGGCACAGCCTTCGATCAGGATCAGCAGCATGAAGGTTAGATTTGGAAGAAGCATGATGGGGTCTCTTGCCGGCGAAAATGGACATCGTGAATGAAGTGAAAGCCTGTGGCATGCATTCTGCCTCAGGTAATCGGCTGCAGAATGCCAATCGTCAGTTGAATGCAAAAAATTAAGCCCCAAATCGCGGCAATAGCCGGATTCCTCCGAGTTGCCAAAGCCATTGGCATATCGACATGACCTAAGGAAACACTGATCAAGTCCCAAAGTAAAAGAATGACTGAAAAACTTCCCTCTGAAGTGGGGGATTCTCAAGGGGGCCGTGCCCCCTTGATCAGTATTTCCCTAATTCGTTTCATGGACAGGTGCAATGCCTGCCGGAAACGCTATCATCACTTCTTCCGGAACCTGGCCTGAACAGGGCTGACCCCGGACGGCAATGATCAGGGCACATGGACAAGCCATGGCCACAGGCAAACCCGATCAAGGAATCACGGCATGAATGACAAGCGGACGTGGTCTATCGCATGGGTGGCAGTTTCCGCCCTCTGGCTGATGTACTGGGTTGCCATGAGTCTCGCCCTCGGCGTGGAGGCCATGCGCGACATGATTGCAGCACTGCCCGGCCCCCTGCTGCTGGGCATGCTCGTATTGTCGGTACCGGCCGGCCTGGCGCTGGCGGGGACGCTTGTCACTCTGGTCATGGGCAAACCCCGCAACTGACGAGGCATGCGTCAGGCTGCTGAATCTACGGCCTGCACCCGATCAGCGCTCCCGTCCCGCCTCGTGGAAGGCCGCCTTCAGGGGCGATAGCAGATACTCCAGAACCGAGCGCCTTCCCAGGTTGATTTCTGCGGTGACCTGCATGCCCGCCGCCAGAGCAAGGGCCTGGCCACCACTTTGCAGGGACTGGGTCTCCAGATGAACCAGCGTACGGAATGCCAGCGGAATCCCTAGACGATCACGCGAGCCCTGCTGGTCCGGCCGTGAAGCTCCAGCGGGCATCTCGGAGGCATCTGCACTCAAACGCGCGACCTGCCCCTGCAACAGGCCGTACTTCTGGAACGGATAAGCGGCCAGTTTCAACTTGACGCCCTGCTGGTGGCGAACGAATCCGACGTCCTGATTGCCCACCCAGACCTCGGCCATCACCTCGTCCTGCAGTGGCACCAGGGTCAAGAGGATGGTCCCCGGGGCGGCCACCGTACCCACGGTGTGGGTCGCCAGGTCCTTCACCGTGCCACTCTGTGAAGCACGCAGTTCCAGCAGGCCCTGCCGGTGACTGATCTTGGCCAGGTCCTGCCGCAGTCGCTCGAGCTGGTTGGCGTGCTCCACCCGCTCGGCCTGCAACTGCCGCCGGTAGTCGGCTGTGATCTGCTCCATGCGCTTGTCCGATTGCGCGATCAGGGCAAGGTTGCTGCGGATGACATGCTCCTGGGAACGCAGATCCTGCTCCTTCTCGATGCGTTCCCGCTGCTTGTCGGTGAGCATCAGTTGTCCGGCAAAGCCCTCCCGGGTCAGGCGCACATAGGCCGCTTCCTGCGCCAGATAGTGCGGCAGCACCTGATCCAGCTTGGATTTGATCTCCCGCGCCGCGGCAAGGTCATGCCCAGCCTTTTCGTGCAGCGCCTGCTCCTGCGCCAGCGCATTGCGGTAGGCGTGAACATTGGCGGCATGCTGGGCCTGCAGTTCGGCATGCAGCTCTGGCGGATCTCCCGGTACACGGGCGAAGGCATTGTCCGCAAGCTGGGAATCAACGCGCCTCACCGCCAGCCGGCGACGGTGAAAATCCGCTTGCAACTGGCGCGCGTCTGCATTCGCGAACACCGGATCCATGCGAATCAGCACCTGGCCTGCCTCAACCCGCTCGCCTTCGCGCACCAGTATCTCCCGCACCA
>CAIPGJ010000067.1 GCA_903864555.1 uncultured Pseudomonadota bacterium
AACCGGCCTCCGCTGCCGCATTGCCGTCTGCAAAGAGCTCAGCGTCGAATTGATGCCACTGAATATTCCGAGGATGGCTGCAGTGGCAATCAGTATCCCCCAGCGGGATTCTCCGAAAAGCATGCTTAGCAAGCCGACTGCAAATGCAGCGCAGGCGATGGAAAAAAACAGAAGAAGGTGCGTCTTGCGCAGGAAGTGGAATAGCAGCCCGAGTTCCTGGCGTTCGCGGAAGATTGACAGGTAACGTAAAGCAGTCTGCTCCACCGGTCCGTATATAAACATGTGCAGTATTCCAGCGGCACTCAATCCCAGTGCTAGTCGGCCATATTCTGCAGGCCCAAGCTGGTCAGTCAGCATTTTGATCGCAGCGAATGCACCAATAAGCCCCAGCCCCTGGCCGAGTGCGACCCAGCAGGCTTCAGCGCCACCACGACGAAGGCGGTCAGGAATTTTCATGCGCGGGTGTTTGGGCCAGCGCAATTCGGAGGGGCGGGAGACGATAGTTGCGAGGCCGATGATTTGCATGCGGAAGATTGCGACGTATCCACCTCTGCCGGCTTGTCAGATTTGAGTCGGCGGCTTGGCGAGGGGATAACATTCAAAGTCGCCATGCTTTCAACCCTGCTTTTCTCGCCAAGTCCAGGTCAAAAGCGGACTTCACATCGATGAAGGCTCCTCCGGCGAGATTCACCTTCACGAGGATTTCGTCAAACGGCATGTTCAAATAATCCTCGTGAGCAACACACACCACGAGTGCGTCAGCACGTGGCATGTCGTCCCATGTACATAACTCGATTCCGTACTCCCGCGCAGCTTCAGCCGGGTCTGCCAGAGGATCATGCACCGATACCTTGCATCCGTAATCCTGCAGTTCGGCGATCACATCGACAACCCTGGAGTTTCGAAGGTCTGCGCAATTTTCCTTGAATGTGAGCCCAAGCACGCTCACACTGGCGCCCAGTATTGCCGATCCCGCCTTCAGCATGGTTTTGACGGTTTTCTCCGCAATAAACTTTCCCATGCCATCATTGATGCGCCGGCCTGCCAGAATGACCTGGGGATGGTATCCCACCATTTCTGCCTTGTGGGTCAGGTAGTAGGGATCAACGCCGATGCAATGGCCTCCTACCAGCCCGGGTCTGAAAGGAATGAAATTCCATTTTGTGCCGGCTGCCTGCAAGACCTCTGTGGTGTCGACGTCCAGTCGATCAAAGATAATCGCCAGTTCGTTCATCAGCGCGATATTGAGGTCTCTCTGCGTGTTCTCGATGACTTTTGCAGCTTCCGCGACCTTGATGCTGGAGGCCCGGAACGTTCCGGCCCGCACGATAGATGAGTACAGCTGGTCGACCTTGGCAAGCGTGGCCTGGTCATCACCTGCCACCACCTTGACGATCGAAGTCAGCGTGTGTTGCCTGTCTCCCGGATTGATACGTTCCGGCGAATAGCCAACGTGAAAATCCTGGCGCCACTTCAGTCCCGAATGCCGTTCCAGTACCGGGATACACACTTCTTCGGTGGCACCCGGATACACGGTAGATTCATAGACCACGGTGGTACCTGGGCGCATCCGGCCGCCTGCGATCTCGCTCGCACCGATCAGCGGTCCGAAATCGGGATTGTGTGCTGCGTCTACAGGCGTGGGAACAGCGATGACGATGAAGTCTGCCGCCGAGAGGCGGGCTGCATCATCGGTGAACTCGATCTTTCCGTGGAGGGATCGCAGCGTTTCACTGTCTATCTGTCCTGCAGGGTCCATACCCCGCGATAAAGCCTCGATCTTGGCATTTGAGATGTCAAAGCCGATGGTGTGATACTCATGTGCAAATGCAGTCGCCAGTGGCAGTCCGACATAGCCGAGTCCTATGACAGCGACAGTGGTCATGAAGTAATCCTTGCCGAACCAGGTCTCTGGAAGGGAGCCTGCGGATGAATCGTCATCATTTGAGCATACCCATCTTCATCGATTTCAGGACCCGTCTCGCTTCGTCATCCCAGCTCGGAGGAGTGCAGCCATAAACCAAATTCAGTCGACTGCAGTCCAGGATGGAGTTCGCGGGCCTTGTGGCTGCCGTCGGATACTCCAGGCTTGGAATCGGCTGAATGCGATCTGGATCATGACCACATTCGGCGGCAATCAGCCGGGCAAACCCATGCCAGGACGTATGGCCTGATGTG
>CAIPGJ010000068.1 GCA_903864555.1 uncultured Pseudomonadota bacterium
CGGCACACCGGATTTCTGGAAATGGCAGAGGGAACGCATCCAGGCCGGCAAGCCGCCCCCCCCGCAGGAAACCACCCCACGCACCGAACCGGACGTCCCCTTCCTCAAGGCCAATGCCACCGAACCCACGCTCACCTGGATCGGCCATTCCACGCTGCTGCTCCAGGTAGGAACCTACAACATCCTCACCGACCCGCATCTTTCCGCACGCGCTTCGCCGGTCAGCTTCTACGGCCCCCGGCGCATGGCGGCACCGGGGCTGGATTTCTCGCAGTTGCCGCGCATCGACATCGTGTTGATCTCGCACAATCACTACGACCACCTCGACTCGACCACCGTACGCCAACTGGCCGCTCAGGAAGGCGGTTCGCCCATGTTCGTGGTGCCTCTGGGGCTGGAAAAATGGATGCGCGACATGGGCGTGGGCAATGTCGTGGAACTGGACTGGTGGGACCGCGTCGGCAAGGGCAGCCTCGACATCCACCTGGTGCCGGTGCAGCACTGGAGCCAGCGCACACTGTGGGACCGCAACAAGACGCTGTGGGGCGGCTTCTATGTGCGCCACCACAGCATGAGCTTCCTGTTTGCCGGCGACACCGGCTACTCGCAGGACTTCGCCGACATCCGGAAGCGCCTGGGTGCCCCGGACATCGCCGCCATCCCGGTGGGCGCCTACGAACCACGCTGGTTCATGGGCGTGCAGCATGTCGATCCAGCCGAAGCGGTGAAGATCCATCAGGACCTGGGGGCACGTTACTCGGTGGGCATGCACTGGGGCGTGTTCGAACTGGCGGACGAATCACTCGACGAGCCGCCCCGGGCGCTATCGGTGGCCAGGGTCGAGGCCGGTGTGCCGGCTGACCGCTTTTTCGTGATGAAGCTGGGCGAGACGCGGCGCCTGGGCCCGATGCTGCGGCAGCGCGAACCTGCGCCCCCGGCGCCCTAGCGGCGCGCAGAAAACCGATTCCAGCGAAGCAGGCCTGGCAGCGATAACTGAGTCACAGCAAGGCCTGATAAAGGGACGAAAATCCGCCCGCTTGGTGAAAATCCCCCCGCTGGCCTGCGGCCAGTCGGCCCCCTTTGACAAGGGGGTTAACACCGCCTGTCTTGCCAAGGTTGCTTCCCGAAAAATCAGCAAAGCGCCTTGGACAAGGGAATCAGCCAGCTACAGCTTTTCCGGCAGTTCCAGCGCAGTCCATTCCATGTAACGCTGGGGATTGCCGCGGATATCCAGAAAGGCCGGCAGCGCAGCTTCCTTGTTGGCCACGGCCACGCTCAGGGTATAGGCCGGCCCAGCCTCCCAGTCCTTCGGCAGCACGTCACGGAATTTCTCCTGAAAACGATCCATGCCGCGCTGCCATTCGGCGTTCTTGTCCCCATGCGACTGATGGAACAGCAGGATCCAGCGGCTCACCCCCACCTTCAGTCCGGCCAGATGCGCACGGAAGGCAAAGTCCGCGTCATACAGGTGAAATCCGTCGAACTGTTCCTGGTCAAAACGGACCTGCTCGGCCGCCTCGCGCCGCGCCGCGATGAACAGGCCGTCCAGGCCCTGTATCTGTGGCATCGGCTTGTCATGGAAATCGAACATGTAGAGCGTGTAGCTGTCCTTGTCCTCGTCTTTCTGCAGCACCTGGCCAAACAGCAGCGGCTGCCCGGCCGTCCCCCAGTAACCATCGACCATGCGCGAAGTACCCGCCACCCCGAAGACGTCGTATTGCTCGAAATCGGCCAGCAGGCGCTGGCCGAAATCGGCCTGCATGATCTCGATGTCGTCGTGGCAGAACACCAGCAGCTCGCCGCGGCTCATCTCGATGCCCCGGTTATAGGCCGCCGTCAGCGACTTTGCGTTGCGCGCGCGCACCACCTCATACGTAATGCCGGTGACGCAGCGCGCGATGTTGCCGCAGAGGGCATCGAAGCGCTCGTCGTTGATGCTGCAGATGATGAAGGACAGGCGGGGACGTTCCACCTTCGCCTGCCTGCCCGTCAACTGCCTGAACAGATTCCCCAGCACTACGCCCCTCCCGGCGATGGGCTTGCAGCGGACGGCATGCTATTCCTTGAAGCCGATGGCCTTGATGATGGGCCCCCACTTGCCCTGCTCGGCGAGTACGAACTTGCGGAACTCCTCGGGGCTGGAAGGAATCGGCACGGCAGAGACCTTGGCAAAGCTCTCGGCAACCGATGCCTGCTTGAGCGTCGCCACGGCCGCACCATGGATGCGCTGCTGGATCGCCTGCGGTATTGCAGCGGCGCCCACCAGTCCGTACCAGTTGTCCGAGTTCACTTTGGGCAGGCCCAGCTCGGCCGTGCTCGGCACATCCGGCAGGGCCGATGCGCGTGAACCGCTGGTCACGACGATGGACCTGATCTTGCCGGCACGGATGTGGGCCAGCACCACCGGCACGTCCAGCACCACCAGTTGCACCTGGTTGCCCAGCAGGTCGGTCACCGCCGGCGCCGCGCCCTTGTAGGGCACATGCACCATGTCCACGCCGGCTTCGAACTTGAGCAGCTCGCCGGCCAGGTGGGTGATGGTGCCGCCGCCGGCCGAACCAAAGCTCACCTTGCCCGGATTGGCCTTCAGGTAGGCAATCAGTTCCTTGAGGTTGTTGGCCGGCACCGAGGGATGCACGGCCAGCACCTCGGGCACCTTCACCACGGTGGTGATAAGGGCCAGATCCTTCAACGGGTCATAGGGCATCTGGCTTTGCGCAAAGGGCGCAATGGCCACCGCCGAACCGCTGTTGAGTGCCAGTGTGTAGCCATCCGGTGACGCCTTGGCCGCCTGGTCCACCCCCAGGGTGCCGCCTACGCCACCCTTGTTCTCGATCAGCACCGGCTGCTTGAGCAGGTTGTTCATGCCCTGGCCGAGCTCGCGCGCAAACAGGTCGGCGGGACCGCCGGCCGGGAAAGGCACGATGAGTTTGATCGGCTTGACCGGATAGGTCTGCGCCTGTGCTGCACCAGCCAGCATCAGGCCGGCGGCAATGACTGCCGTGCTGAAACGTTTCATGGATTCCTCCTCAGGAAGACTGCGTGGGCGTCATGCACCGCCAGGACGGCGCTGAACGGATGGAACAATCTGGCGTGATTCAAGAGTGCCTGACAATGTGAGGGGACACATCCCCTCGCGCTCGCCTAAGAAGCAAGATTAGCACGCGAGGCACAGGCGACCGGACTGCCTGGCCAGTGCCGGATCAGCGAAAAACCACTTCACCGCGCAGCACGCC
>CAIPGJ010000069.1 GCA_903864555.1 uncultured Pseudomonadota bacterium
CAAGTTTGTCCAGGTAGAGCCGCGCCTCGGGTTCGGTGCTGCCGCCGGGGACAAACGGGATGATGACCGTGACTGGCCGGGAGGGATAGCTGGCGGCCGGCTCCGGGGTCTGTGCTGCAGACCCGAGGGGGATGGACATCAGGGCGGCGGCGGCACTGGCCGACAACAGGCGATGGAGATGCATGGTTTCCTCCGGTGGATCAGGGCACTCATGGATGGACCAGCCCTCTGCGGGGCTGTGGGCCGGCCATGATCAGCGACGCTGGTGAGTCATGCGGGTCCGGCTGCCGGCAAGATTACCCGCTTTCTCCCTGCTGCAGGAATGTCCCCTTGGGCCCGACACCCGATGCCTGGTTCCCGGGGCTCAGTGCCCTTGCTTGAGCATGCCGAGGATGGCCTCGGCGCGGTGCCGCCAGGTCTGGGTGGCCAGTGTGATGTCGCGTGAGCGCGCGGCAAGTTCCGTCAGCCGCGCCGGCGCCGCCAGCAGTTCGCCGATGGCTGCGGCAAGCGCCTGCGGCTCGCGTGTGGAGTAGAACTGCAGGCCGTCCTCCGGCCCGTAGGCGGTGGCCAGATAGCCGCGCGCATTGGTGAAGCACAGCGCACCGTTGACCATGTAGTTGAACACGCGGTCGTTGGCGCCCTGGGGATAGGTGGAGGCATCCAGGCAGATCTGCGTCCGGGCCGTGAGGTCGAGCAGGCTGTCGTAGCTCATGAAGGGGTGCAGCGTGACATGATCGGGGAGGTTCTCCTCCGCCCAGCCGTTGCCCACCACATGCAGGGGCACCCCGGCTGCCGCCGCCGCATGCACCGCGGCCTGCCGGATGCAGGTGCGACGGTAGTACTCCACCGGCCGCAGCACCTCCAGCGCCAGTGGCGCATCGAGCACCCGCCCCTGTGCCGAGGCCACGCGCGCCAGCACTGCATCCAGCGGCAGGTCGGGTTCGGCCAGGGCGAGATCGGCAGTGTCGTCGAACAGCGGCGCATCGGCTGCGTCACGCCACAGCCGGGTGAGGGCGTCGCGATGCAGGTTGCCGACATAGAGCAGGGGGATGTCACGGACCGTACCCGGCCGCGCATGGTCGCTGGATGGCCCGATGCCCGGTGGCGCGAACACGCTGCCACCCAGCTTGAGCGCTGGATACACCAGGCCGATCTGCGCGATGTTGGAGCGGTCCCCGACGCTGGCGTACAGGCGTGATGACTGTACCGCCGGCAATGGCTGGAACCACGGGTGGTCGAACAAGAGCCCCACGTAGTCGGCTTCGATGGAGTCGAACACCGGTTCACCCGCGCTGGAACCGTCCCAGACCCGGCCCTGTGACAGGCAATGCGCCCAGCAGCACAGGTCGAAGACCGCGTCGGCGGGCCGTTCCATGAGCAGCTTGTACAGCGCCTGCTGTTCGGCGGGGCTGGAGGAGACGATGTCCTCGTGCTCGAAGATCAGCGCCTCATGGCCGAGTTCGCGCAGGCCGTGGACCAGCCCCGCATGGAAGTCGGTATAGAAGGACGCGTAGGTGGCGGCCTTGTTGAAGGGGATGAGGATGCGCATGAAGGGAGTGGCAGGCGAGCCCGGATTCTAGACGGGGTCCGGGCCAAGGCCCGTACCTCGGGTTCAGGTACGGCCCGGGCGCAACACCCGAACGCCATGCCCGGGGCGCCGCAGGCCGGGGCCGCCTATTGGTGACCGGGGGCGTCCAGCGTCTTCATTCTCCGCAGTTGCGGGAACAGTTTGGCCTGTAGTGCGACGATGGCCAGGATGGCAAAGCCGCCGATGACCACGGCGTTTACCGCACCGGTCCAGGCGGCCATGCCGCCGGCGCGGAAGGCACCCAATTCGTTGGAGGAACTGATGAACACACTGTTGACGGCAGACACGCGGCCACGCAGTTCATCCGGGGTATGCAGTTGCACCATGGTCAGGCGGATCACCACGCTGATGTTGTCCAGATAACCGACGGCAAACAGCGCCACCAGCGACAGCCAGAAGTGGGTGGACCAGCCGAACACGACGGTGGCCACGCCGAAGCCTGCCACCGACAGGAACAGTGAGCGCCCGGCGTGCTTGGGGGCTGGCAGGTGGCCCATGATGAAGGCGCAGGCCACGGCGCCGATGGCCGGTGCGGCATTCAGCCAGCCCAGGCCGGTGGGGCCGACATGCAGGATGTCCTTGGCGTAGATCGGCAGCAGCGCCACCGCGCCGCCGAACAGCACCGCCACCAGGTCGAGCAGGATGGCGCCGAAGATGACCTTGGAATGCCACACGTGCACCAGGCCTGCGAGCAGATGCTGCAGGTTGAGCTTGGTGCCGCTGGTATCGGCGCCCTTGCGCAGGCTGATGCGGGCCACGCTGAGGAAGCCGACGATGTTGCTGATGAACACCAGCATGTAGACCGCGGTGGCACCTTCGGTGAGGGAGATGATCAGCCCGGCCAGCGCCGGGCCGCCGATGAAGGCGATGTTGCCGGCGCCGGTGGACCAGGTCACGGCATTGCCCAGGTGGGCGGCCGGCACCACGCTGGAGACGAAGGCAAAACGCGCTGGCCTTGCCAGCGTCTGGGCGGCGCCGTTGGCGGCGACGGCGAGATAGATCCAGAACTCCGACACGCCCAGGTGGGAGGCCAGCGCCATCGCAAGCGAGGCCACCCCGGCCAGGGCAAAACTCACCATCATGATGCTGCGCCGGCTGTAGCGGTCGGCCAGTTGCCCGGCTGGCAGGAACAGCAGCAGCACCGGCACGAACATGGCCACGCCCACCCAGCCCAGCGCCATGGCCGAGCCGGTGCGCTCATAGATGTCCCAGCCCACCGCCACCTGCAGCGTCTTGTGGCTCATGGAAAAGAGGAACAATGCGCCCAGCAGGTAGCGGTAATCCGAGAAGCGCAGGGCGGCGTAAGGGTCGTGCTTGGTCATGACGGTGTCTTGTTATCCAGTTTTGGGGGCAGGTGCGCTTCTGTTGGTTCACCGCTGGGCGATGACGCTGATACCGGCGGCGGGTGGCGCGATCCTGAGGAGCCGGCCTGCAGTATAGGGGTTCGCCGGGAAAACGCCGGTTTCAGGGTGGTCCTGCCCGGGGGAAGGGTAGGCTGCAGGGCGACCGGGCACAGCGTGATCATGGTTTCGCCGCGGGTCCTGGGCCGGGGCCGGTAAGCGAGGTGAGTCGGCGCAATTCGGGGAAGCGCCACCCCACCAGTCCTGCCGCCAGCATGGTGATGACGCCGCCCGAGGCCACGGCGAACACCGGTCCGGCCAGGGCCGCCACGGTGCCGCATTCGAAGGCTCCGAGTTCGTTGGAGGATGCGGCAAACAGGCTGTTCACCGAGGAGGCGCGCCCGCGCAGGTGGTCGGGCGTATGTGACTGCATCAGGGTCTGGCGTGTCACCTGGTTGATGTTGTTCATCATGCCGATCATGAACAGGGCGGCCAGCGACAGCGGGAACCAGGTGGAGTAGGCGAACACCACGGTGGCTGCGCCATACACGGCCATGGCCATCAGGAAACGCTGCCCCCCCTGGTGGCTGGTGGGGCGGTGGCCCAGGGTGATGCCCATGCACAGCGAGCCGATGGCCGGGGCGGCGGTCATCCAGCCCAATCCGCCCGGCCCTACCTCGAGGATGTCCTTGGCGTACACCGGCAGCAACGCGGTGGCGCCGCCAAACAGTGCCGAGGCCAGGTCGAGCAGCAGGCTGCCCAGCACGATGCGGGTGCGGAACACATGCTTCACACCGGCCAGCAGGTCGCCCAAACGTGGTCCTGCCTGGGCTTGCGGGCGTTCGCGTGTGGTGATGCGCATGGCCAGCAGCAGCGCGCAGACGAAGAGTGCCGCGTTGGCGCCAAAGTTGATGGCGGCACTGCCGGAGAAGGCGATGATCAGTCCCGACAGCACCGGTCCGCAGAAGGTCGCCGCCTGGAAGCTGCCCATGGCCCAGGACAATGCCTGGGGCAGCATCTCCAGCGGGACGAGGCCCGGCATCAGTGCCGCGCGTGCCGGCCGTTGCAATGATTGCGCCGTGCCATTGATGAAGCAGGCGAGGTAGATCCAGCCCAGGGACGCTTCCTGCAACACCGTGCCGAACATCAGCAGCGAGGCGCAAGCCGCCACGGCGAAGCTGGCCACCAGCAACGAGCGCCGTTCATGGCGGTCCACCAGCTGGCCTGCAGGCAGGAAGAACAGCAGTGCCGGTGCGAACTGCGCGAGCCCCACCCAGCCGATGGCCAGTGCCGAGCCGGTGCGCTCGTAGACATACCAGCCCACTGCAACGATCTGCATCTTGCTGGCAAAGCCTGACAGCGCCCATGCCCCCAGCAGTCGCCGGAAGTCGGGGCGACGGAAGGGGGCGTAGGGGTCGTGAAGGGTCACTGGTGGTCTGGCCGTGGAAGAGGTGGGGAGACAACGCCTGCGGGGAGTGCAGATCGGGAACACGGATCGGAACGGTCCTTGTGGCCGTGCCCCTGTCCTGCCGGTGTGCCGCATGCCGCGCCATTTTAAGGCTGCAAGCTTTGCGGCCCGGCGCGTGTCGGGTCTGCAGTGGATCGGTCGAGCAGGGCGGGGCAGTTCAGCATGGGCGCTCCGCCGCTTCAGCGGTGCGCGCAGCGTAGAATCTTTTTCCTCTCTTTGTCGTTGGCGGAACCATGCGTCCTTTTCATCTGGCTTTTCCCGTCGACGATCTGGCGAAGGCACGTGCCTTCTACGGCACGCTGCTGGCTTGCCCCGAGGGGCGCTCCAGCGACGAATGGGTGGACTTCGATCTCTATGGGCACCAGATCGTGGCGCACCTGTCGCCCGATGAGGCGGCGGCCAACCTGCGCGCCGCCACCAATGCGGTGGACGGCGATGCGGTGCCGGTGCGCCATTTCGGCGTGGTGCTGCCCATGGATGAATGGCAGGCGCTGTCGCAGCGGCTGGCTGCCGCCGGGGTGAAGTTCGTCATCGAGCCGCACATCCGCTTCCAGGGTGAAGTGGGCGAGCAGGCCACCATGTTCTTCCTCGATCCGTGCGGCAATGCGCTGGAGTTCAAGGCCTTTGCCGACATCGGCCGGCTGTTTGCAAAGTAGCGGCATGTCCACACCCCGGCGCGCGGCACAGTCTGGGGACAGGGCACAGGCATTTGCCGCCATCCAGCCCATGCCCTGGGGCGGCATGGGCGTGCGGATCAGCTCTGATGCGATCTCCGAACTGGTATTTCTTCCTGAGGCGGGGTCGGGCGGACCGGATGCAATCCATCCCCTGGCGCGCGAGGCCTGCCGTCAGATCCTTGCCTACCAGCGCGATGCCGGTTTCCGTTTCGACCTGCCGCTGCTGTTGGGCGGCACCGAATTCCAGCGGCGTGTCTGGCAGGCCATTGCGGCGGTGCCGCGCGGACGGACCCGCCGCTACGGCGAGATGGCGCGCGAGCTCGGCTCCTCGGCACGTGCCGTGGGCCAGGCCTGTGGCGCCAATGCGCTGCCGCTGGTGATCCCCTGTCATCGTGTGGTGGCGGCCGGCGGCATCGGCGGCTTTGCCCATCATCGCGACGGTTACCTGCTGCAAGCCAAGCGCTGGTTGCTGGCGCATGAGCGGCAGGACCTGCTGCAGTCGGTGCCGCCTGAGCCGGCCGGAGCTTCGCCGCATGGGTGAGACTGAGGCTGGCCTGATCGACGAGTTCTGCGACACCGTCTGGCTGGAGGATGGCCTGTCGCGCAACACCATCGAAGCCTATCGCCGTGACTTGAAGCTGCTGTCGCGGTGGCTGGGCGAGCGCGGCACTGGCCTGGCGGCGGTGGTGCCGGCAGACCTGTCGGCTTACATGGGCGCGCTCAACAGCATGCCCTCGCGCGCGCTGGGTCGCTCTGCCACCACCGGCATCCGGGCCAGCACCCAGGCGCGCATCCATTCCAGCCTGAAGCGCTTCTATCACCACCTGCTGCGCATGGGCCGCATCCAGGTTGATCCGACCCGCCAGCTGGACCCGCCGAAAAAGCCGCAACGCTTCCCGAAGACGCTGTCGGAGGCGGATGTGGAAGCGCTGCTGGGCGCCCCCGATGTCGGTGATCCGCTGGGCCTGCGCGACCGCGCCATGCTGGAGGTGCTGTATGCGAGCGGCCTGCGCGTGTCCGAGCTGGTGATGCTGCGCATGGGCGAAGTGGGCATGGACATGGGTGTGGTGCGGGTGATGGGCAAGGGCTCCAAGGAGCGGCTGGTGCCGCTGGGCGAGGAGGCCATCAACTGGCTGCAGCGTTACTGTGAAACGGCGCGCGGGGACCTGCTGGCGGGCCGTGCCAGCGACCATGTGTTTGTCACGCGCCGCGGTGGCCCGATGTCGCGCGTGGCCTTCTGGCAGTTGCTCAAGCGCCATGCGCTGCGTGCGATCCCCGGCAAGGCCCTGTCACCCCATACGCTGCGGCATGCCTTTGCCACCCACCTGCTCAATCACGGTGCTGACCTGCGCGTGGTGCAGATGCTGCTGGGGCATGCGGACATCTCCACCACGCAGATCTACACGCATGTGGCGCGCGAGCGCCTCAAGCAGCTGCACCAGAAGCATCATCCGAGAGCATAATTGCTTTGTTTATACAATGATGGTCTGCACGATCATCCGTATTTGATAATAATAAACCTGCCGGATGGTGCTGCCGGGCCATCTCAGGCGGGGTCGCGGCTGCGCTCCACGCACACACCCACCTTGCGCGATTCCCGCAGCACGCCGGGTTTGGTGATGCTCACGCGCACCCTGGGTGCGCCGAATTCATCCATCAGGGTGCGGGCGATGTGATCGGCCAGCACTTCGACCAGGCCGAAGTGTTCCGCGGCGAGCAATGCCCTGAGCCTTTCCACCACGGTGGCGTAGTTGATGGTGTCGGCCACCTTGTGCGAGGTGAAAACCGCCGGTCCGGGCAAGCCCATCTCGATGTCCAGTTCCACGGTCTGCGGCGCAGCCTTTTCGTACTTGTACAGGCCGACGCGCGCCGGCAGGCGCAATTCACGTATGAAGATGAAATCCATCGGGGGGCGTGACCTTGAGGTGG
>CAIPGJ010000070.1 GCA_903864555.1 uncultured Pseudomonadota bacterium
GCATTGATGCTGCACGCCAGTCGCAGCGGGCTGCGCAAGCCGGGCCTGTTCCTGCCCAATAACGGATGGGGACGCAGTTGCCTGGAGGCCGCCGAGAAACACGCCCGCAGCATGGGTTACAAGATTTCTGCCGTGGAGTGGTACCAGTGGGGTGATCAGACGCGCAGTTTTGCCGGGCAATACGAGAAACTGGCCCGCGCCGGCGCAGATCATGTCCTGATGGTGGCCAACGAAGGTGAGGGTGCGCAGCTGCTGAAGGACATCGCCGATCTGCCAAAACCAAGGAGACTGCCGGTCCTGAGCCATTGGGGCATCCTTGGAAGCAACTTCACGGCTATCGCCGGACCGGCACTCAGGGAAGTCGACCTGCGCATCATCACCACCATAAGCTATGCCACAGCATCGACGCCACGCGCCAAAGCCCTTCTTGAGGAGGCTGCGCGACGGCTCGGGGGCTCGCCACCCGAGGGGCTGACCTCGGCCATAGGGGTGGCCCACGCCTATGACCTGATACACATGCTGGCGCTGGCCATACGCAAGGCCGGCTCAACCGAACGCGATGCGGTCAGACTGGCCCTGGAGAACATTGCCAGTTACAACGGCGCCATGAAAAACTACGTGCGCCCCTTCTCCGCGACGCGTCGTGAGGCACTCAACATCGCGGACCTGCGTATCGTTCGCTATGGCGCTGATGGCGCCCTGCTGCCGTACCGGGCCGGCACTCCGTGAACTCGCCGATGCTGCGAATCGCAGCAGACCGCCTGGCAAAATCACTGCGCGGCAATTCCCTGGGGGACCAGATACGCCGCAATGCCCTGCTCATCAGCACCACCACCCTGATCCTGTCGCTGATCAGTTGCTTCGTACTGGTCCGGCATTACGCGCTCAAGCATCTGGAGGCCGAATTCCGGGCCCAGGCCGACATCCGGGCGACACGCCTGGAAGCGAATATGGACGAACGCCTGCGCGCGCTCTTGGACCTGTCCCGCAGTCCCCTCATTACCAATGCCCTGTCCGATACCCAGGATCGCGAGGCCTATGTCAATCCGTATCTGAAGGAGCTGACCAGAAACAATGTCGGCTTCACGCAGATCAACCTGATCGACCTGCGCGGCAGGGTCCTTGCAGGCAGCGATACATCACCAGTCCCTGCCGATGTGCGCCTAGGCGCGGCGTCACTGGCGAATCTGGAGGTGGGCCGGCAACTGGCCCACATCGAGACATCCCCCGACACGCACCTGGTTATCGCCATGCCGGTGGTATTCAATCCCACCGGCAGCGTCGAGGGCGCGCTGGTGGCCCGGATCGCCCTGATGCCCTTGCTGGAGCAGTCGCTTCTGTACGGGAACGAGCAGATCGCATTCGCACTCACGGACAATCAGGGCCGGGAGCTGGCGCTGGTCAACAAGTACAAGCATGAAGCGGCGCAGATGCGCATGGTCCACCCCCTGCAGCTGCAATCCCCGCTCATGGAACTGAGTCTTTCGGCGGTCGCCACGCTGGATGGAGGGGAGGCCATAGCCATCACCGAATGGCTGAGCATGGCCTTCCTGCTGGCCGGGATTGTGGCCTTGGCGATCACCTATGCGATTGCCTCGAAACTTGCGCGCAGCATCAGC
>CAIPGJ010000071.1 GCA_903864555.1 uncultured Pseudomonadota bacterium
CATGGAGGAGTTGCGGATCATCAGCGACACCGCGGCGAAATCCTTCACCGGGTCATAGGGCAGCTTGTCCACCGGCGAGAAGGCGGGCAGCACGCCGAAGGAGGTGCTGACGCAGACCAGGGTGTGGCCATCCGGCGCCGAGCGCGCCACGAACGACGTGCCGATGGCCCCGCCCGCGCCGGGCTTGAGGTCGATGAGGATGGGCTGGCCGAGGTCTTCCTGCAGTTTCGGTGAGTACAGGCGTGTCTGCAGGTCCTGCGAGGAGCCGGGCGTGGAGGGAATCACCACCGTGATCGGTTTGACCGGAAAGCCCTGGGCCTGCACGGCGGATGACAGCATCAGCAGCGCAGCGGGCAGCAGTATCTTCAGCATGATCTTCTCCTTGGCGTGCAATGGCGTGCAATGGCGAGCGATGGTGTGACGACTACGGCATCCGGGGCGCTTCGTATGTCTGGGGCGGCATGCCGGCGGATTCCGTGTCCGTCCTGACTGCCCGCCATGCTCACGCGGCTGCTGATTGTTCGTGCCGCCACGCGCATGCAGGCATGCGATCTCGTTTTACACGTCGACGCCGGATGCATGCCACTTTAACCCGTTTGCCGCAGGTGTGGCAGCCATGCCGGACAGGGCTGGCATGGCATGACCGGAGTAAAATATGGCCGCCCACCGGCATGTAAAAACGAGCAATCGGCAAGTCTACAAGGGGGGCGGCACGTCCTCATCCAGTCCGGTCCGGGCCGCATCAGGAGGTGCCGCCGGGGATGGGGCGGGACGGATACAGCACAGGAGCACAGCATGAGTGGAGGACAGGCAACACATCTGTTGACAGCCATGGGGCCGGAGATCACCACCTGGTCGGTCGATCCGGGGAACTGCACCATCAAGCCCGGCAGCACGGTCACGGCACCGCAGAAGGTGCACTATCTGTGGCCCAACCGTACCGGCCGCATGGTGTACGTGGCCTGCAGCAACATCAGCCCGCGCATGGAAAACCCGGAAAATCCGGAGCACTTCCTCGCCGCCTATCGCGTCGATCCGAAGTCAGGCGCACTGACGCTGCACCAGGCACCGATAGCCCTGCCTTACCGGCCGGTGCATCTCACCGTGGATGTGCAGAACGAGCATGTCATCGTCGCTTACCCGCATCCCGATGCCATCACCGTGCACAGGCTGGCCGCTGACGGTAGTCTGGGTGACGTGGTGGCGCAGCCGCCCGACCTCGACCTGGGTATCTACGTGCATCAGGTGCGCGTGACCCCCTCCGGCAAATCGGTGATCGTGGTGACCCGCGGCAACAATGCCGAGGAGGGCAAGCCCGAAGATCCCGGTGCGCTCAAGGTGTTCGGCTACGACAAGGGGGTGCTGAGCAACGCCGCCAGCATCGCGCCCGATGGCGGTTACGGCTTCGGTCCGCGTCACATCGATTTCGATCCGCGTGGCCGCTGGATCTACGCCTCGCTGGAGCGGCAGAACCTGTTGCATGTCTTTGGCCTGCAGGATGACAAGCTCAGCCCCGCACCCCTGCATGTGAGCACCACCCTGGGCCAGCCGCAGCGGCCGGGGTACCAGCTGGTGGGCACGGTGCACGTGCATCCGAATGGCCGCGAGGTCTACGTCGCCAACCGTGCGCATGGCAAGACCAGCCATGAGGGCAAGTCCGTGTTCGACGCCTGCGAGAACTCCATCGCCGTGTTCCGCATCAATGCCGCCACCGGTGAGCCGCGGCTGGTGCAGAACGCCTGGACCCATGGCCAGCACGTGCGCTGCTTCTCCATCGATCCGAGCGGTCGCATGCTGGTGGCGGGCAACATGACCAGCATGACTGTGCGTGACCATGGCGGCGGCACGCATGAGGAGCCCTCCAACCTGTCCATCTTCCGCATTGGCGAGGACGGATTGCTGGAATTTGTCAGTCGCATCCCGGTCGAATCAGCCACCGAGCGCATGTTCTGGCTGGGCATGGTGGCGACGGACCTCTGAGCGGCATGGAAGAAGGTGGTGCAAGGTGAACATCGCAAGGCAGGTCGTCCACGGACGAGGGCACAGCGGCCGCTTGAACGGCGTTCGGCATGGCCGTGCGGGGGCATGGGCGGGCCTGGGCTTCGTGGCGCTGCTGTCCGGCTGCGCGCCGCTGTCCCCCTCAGCCAGCATCGACCGCATGACCCCCGCGCAACTGGCGGCACTAGCGCTGGCCTCCCCTGAGCAGGCGGCCGAGGCCACGCGCCTCACCCAGCAGGCCGATCGCGAGGCCCGCGCCGCACGGGAGGCCGAGTCAGCGCGGCAGCGCGAGTGGGCCCGGGCTAGCAGGCTTAACGAGTACCGCCGCCTGTATCCCTACCCGTCAGTCTATAGCCCCTGGTACGGGCCGTATCCGCGCTGGTCGGCAG
>CAIPGJ010000072.1 GCA_903864555.1 uncultured Pseudomonadota bacterium
CCGAGGTCGATCACCCAGTCGGCGGTCTTGATGACATCGAGGTTGTGTTCGATCACCACCACGGTGTTGCCGTGGTCACGCAGCGCGTGCAGCACCTTGAGCAGCATGTCGATATCCTGGAAATGCAGGCCGGTGGTGGGTTCGTCCAGGATGTAGAGCGTGCGCCCGGTGTCGCGTTTGGATAGCTCCAGCGAGAGCTTGACGCGCTGCGCCTCGCCGCCTGACAGGGTGGTTGCGGACTGGCCGAGCTGGACGTAGCCCAGGCCCACTTCCAGCAGGGTCTGCAGCTTGCGTTCCACCACCGGGACGGCGCTGAAGAATTCATGCGCCTGTTCCACCGTCATCTGCAGCACTTCGTGGATGTTGCGGCCCTTGAACTGGATGTCCAGTGTTTCCCGGTTGTAGCGGCGGCCATGGCAGGCATCGCAGGGCACGTAGATGTCGGGCAGGAAGTGCATCTCCACCTTGATCATTCCGTCGCCCTGGCAGGCCTCGCAGCGGCCACCCTTGACGTTGAAGGAGAAGCGGCCCGGGCCGTAGCCGCGTTCGCGCGACTGGGGCACGCCGGCATAGAGTTCACGGATCGGGGTGAACATGCCGGTGTAGGTGGCCGGGTTGGAGCGGGGTGTGCGGCCAATGGGACTCTGGTCGACGTTGATGACCTTGTCGAACCATTCGGCGCCGAGGATTTCGTCATGGGCGGCCGGTTCGGCGCTGCTGCCATACAGGTCGTGCGCAATGGCGGTGTACAGCGTGTCGTTGATCAGCGTCGACTTGCCCGAACCTGAAACGCCGGTGATGCACACGAACAGACCCACCGGCAGGTCTAGCGTCACGTTCTTCAGGTTGTTGCCCCTGGCGCCGAGCACCTGCAGCATGCGCTTGGGGTCGGGGGCGCGGCGCTTCTTCGGGATGGCGATCTGCAGCCTGCCGCTGAGGTACCTGCCGGTCAGTGATTCGTCGTTGGCCAGTATCTCTGCAGGGGTGCCCTGGGCCACCACTTGTCCGCCGTGTTCGCCGGCCCCCGGCCCCATGTCGAGCACATGGTCCGCGGAAAGGATGGCGTCCTCGTCATGCTCGACCACGATGACGCTGTTGCCGAGGTCGCGCAGCCGCTTGAGCATTTCGAGCAGCCTCGCGTTGTCACGCTGGTGCAACCCGATGGAAGGTTCGTCGAGCACGTACATCACGCCGGTCAGCCCGGAGCCGATCTGGCTGGCCAGGCGGATGCGCTGGGCCTCGCCGCCGGAGAGCGTGTCGGCGGAGCGGTCGAGTGACAGGTAATCCAGTCCGACGTCGACCAGGAAGCGGATGCGCGTGGCGATCTCGTTGATGATGCGCTCGGCGATTGCCTGGCGAGCGCCTTCCAGCTTGAGTCCGCTGAAGAATTCGTGCGAGGCGCGCAGTTGCATGCCGCTGATCTCGTAGATGGCGCGCTCGTCGCCCGGCGGCCCGACGCGGACATGGCGGGCTTCCTCGCGCAGGCGCGTGCCCTTGCAGGCCGGGCAGGGCTGGTGGTTGAGGTACTTGGCCAGCTCTTCGCGCACCACCGAGGAGTCGGTTTCCTTGTGTCGGCGTTCGAGGTTGGGAATGATGCCCTCGAAGGCGTGTTCCTTGATGACGGTGCGGCCGCGTTCGTTGAGGTAGGAGAAGGGGATCTTCTCGGGCGTGCCGTAGAGCACGACGTTGCGCACATCCTCGGGGAGTTTTTCGAAGGGCGATTCGATGTCGAACTTGAAGTGCGATGCCAGGCTGGTCAGCATCTGGAAGTAGAACTGGTTGCGCCGGTCCCAGCCGCGTATGGCTCCCGAGGCCAGCGACATGCCCGGATGGGCCACCACCCGTCGCTGATCGAAGAAGTCGACGCTGCCCAGGCCGTCGCACTTCGGGCAGGCACCCATGGGGTTGTTGAAGGAGAACAGCCGCGGCTCCAGCTCGGCAATGGAATGGCTGCACAGCGGGCAGGCAAACTTGGCCGAGAACAGGTGTTCCGCACCGCTGTCCATTTCCACCGCCAGGGCGCGGCCATCGGCATGGCGCAGCGCCGTTTCGAAGGATTCGGCAACACGCTGCTTCAGGTCGGCACGCACCTTGATGCGGTCAACTACCACTTCGATGGTGTGCTTGGCGGTCTTGGCAAGTTTGGGCAGCGAGTCGAGCTCATAAACCTTGCCATCGATGCGCACGCGCACGAAGCCCTGGGCCTTGAGTTCCTCGAACAGGCCGGCCTGCCCACCCTTGCGGTTGGCTACGACCGGCGCCAGGATCATCAGCCTGGCGCCTTCCGGCAGCGACAGCGCCTGGTCGACCATCTGCGATATCGACTGCGACCGCAGCGGGAGCGCGTGCTCCGGGCAGTAGGGGATGCCCACGCGCGCGACCAGCAGGCGCAGGTAGTCATGGATCTCGGTGACGGTACCCACCGTGGAGCGCGGGTTGTGGCTGGTGGCCTTCTGCTCGATGGCGATGGCGGGCGATAGTCCCTCGATGAGGTCCACGTCCGGCTTTTCCATGAGCTGGAGGAACTGCCGCGCGTAGGCTGAGAGCGATTCGACGTAGCGGCGCTGGCCTTCCGCATAGAGCGTGTCGAAGGCCAGCGAGCTCTTGCCTGATCCGGAAAGCCCGGTGATGACGACCAGCTTCTCGCGAGGCAGGTCGACGTGCAGATTCTTCAGGTTGTGCGTGCGTGCACCGCGTATGCGGATATGTTCCATTCAGGGATGCCGGACCAAACCTGCTAATATACGCAACTTCTTCAGCAGTGCACCATACAATCATGTCCCCGCTGGCCGCCGACCGGATGAATCCGCTGGAAATCCGTGCCGGCCTCTCGCTGGCTTCCCTGTTCGCTTTGCGCATGCTGGGCCTGTTCCTGGTGCTTCCGGTGTTCGCCGTGCATGCCGCCACGCATCTGGACGGCGGCGACAGCCAGACACTGGTGGGCCTGGCGCTGGGCATCTACGGGCTCACCCAGGGCATTCTGCAGATTCCCTTTGGCATGGCTTCGGACCGGCTCGGTCGCAAGCGCGTCATCATCTTCGGACTGATATTGTTTGCGGCGGGCAGTTTCATTGCCGCCAGCGACCACAGCATCTGGACGGCCATCATCGGGCGTGCCGTCCAGGGTGCCGGTGCCATCTCCGCCGCCGTGGTGGCCATGGCGGCCGACCTGACCCGCGAGCAACATCGCACCAAGGTCATGGCGATGATCGGCGGCTCGATCGGCCTCACCTTTGCCGTGTCGCTGATGCTGGCACCGGTGCTTTACCGCACCTTGGGCATGGGCGGCCTGTTTGCC
>CAIPGJ010000073.1 GCA_903864555.1 uncultured Pseudomonadota bacterium
CGCTTCGTGCTCGGGGCCAGCGGTCACGTGGCCGGAGTGATCAATCCTGCCGGCAAGAACCGGCGCAGCTACTGGGTGGCAGACAGCCTGCCGGCCGATCCGGATGCCTGGTTTGCCGATGCCGCCGAGCAGCCGGGGAGCTGGTGGCGCGACTGGGCCAAGTGGCTGTCGGCACACGGCGGTGCCATGCGCAAGGCCAAGAAGAAGCTGGGCGGCGGGAAGTACAAGCCCATTGAGCCGGCACCCGGCCGCTATGTCAGGGAGCCGGCGCGCTAGGTATTCCTGCCGACCGCGAATGCGGACGGGCAGCAGCAGCGAATCACAGCATTCAAATTTGAACTCAAAGGAAACAAGGAGATTGACATGACTGACGTCGTCATCGTTGCAGCAGGCCGTACGGCCATCGGAAAGTTCGGCGGGGCGCTGGCAAAGCTGCCGGCCGCAGACCTCGGAGCGCATGTCATCCGCGCCCTGCTCGCGAAGACAGGCATCGAGCCGGGGCTGGTGTCGGAAGTGCTGCTGGGCCAGGTGCTCACCGCGGGCATCGGGCAGAACGGCGCGCGCCAGGCCTCCCTCAAGGCGGGCCTGCCGACGGGCGTTCCTGCCATGACCATCAACAAGGTGTGCGGCTCCGGGCTCAAGGCCACGCACCTGGCCGCGCAGGCCATCAAGGCCGGCGACGCCGACATCGTGATCGCCGGGGGGCAGGAGAACATGAGTCTTTCCCCTCACGTCATGCCGGGCTCGCGTGACGGCTTTCGCATGGGTGACGGCAAACTGGTCGATACCATGATCGTGGACGGCCTCTGGGACGTCTACAACAACTACCACATGGGTATTACGGCCGAGAACGTCGCCAGGGAGCACAACATCTCCCGCGCCGACCAGGATGCGTTTGCCTGCGCCAGCCAGCAGAAGGCCGAAGCCGCGCAGAAGGCAGGCCGCTTCAAGGACGAGATCATTCCCCTCGAAATCCCGCAGCGCCGCGGCGCGCCGCTGGTGTTCGACGCCGACGAGTATCCCAAGGCCGGCACTACCGTAGAGGCGCTGGCCGCGCTCAAGCCGGCCTTCGACAAGGCCGGTTCAGTCACGGCAGGCAATGCCTCCGGGATCAACGACGGTGCCGCTGCAGTGATCATGATGTCCGCGGCCAGGGCCGCCGCGCTGGGCCTGAAGCCGCTGGCGAAAATCCGCGCCTACTCCTCGGCCGGCGTGGACCCCAAGGTCATGGGCATGGGGCCGGTGCCGGCGTCGCAGCTGTGCCTGTCCAAGGCGGGGTGGAAGCACTCCGACCTCGACTTGATGGAGGTGAACGAGGCCTTTGCGGCGCAGGCCATTGCGGTGAACCGCCAGATGGGCTGGGATACGTCAAAAATCAACGTCAACGGCGGCGCCATTGCCCTCGGGCACCCGATCGGTGCCTCCGGCTGCCGGATTCTTGTCACGCTGATCCATGAAATGATTCGCAGGGATGCCAAGCGGGGCCTGGCGTCGCTGTGCATTGGCGGTGGCATGGGTGTGGCACTGGCAATCGAGCGTTAGTTGTCTGGGTCAACAAGGTCAAGGTCAACCAGAACAGGCGGGGCGAGATGGCGAACAAGGTAGCGGTGATTACCGGAGGCATGGGCGGGCTGGGTGAAACCATCAGCACCAAGATGGCAGACGCCGGCTACATCGTCGTGGTGACCTATTCGCCCTCCAACAAGAGTGCCGACAAGTGGCTCGAGGGCATGAAGGCGCGGGGCTATGCGTTTAAAGCCTATCCCGTCGATGTCGCCGATTACGATTCCTGCCAGCGCTGCGTGGATCGCATCGCCAAGGAGGTGGGCGCGGTCGATATCCTGGTGAACAATGCCGGCATCACGCGCGACATGACCTTCCGCAAGATGACCAAGGCCGACTGGGACATTACCCTGCGGACCAACCTCGATTCGGTGTTCAACATGGCCAAGCAGGTCTGCGACGGCATGGTGGAGCGCGGCTGGGGGCGGATCATCAATGTGTCCTCGGTGAACGGATCGAAGGGCGCCTTCGGGCAGACCAACTACGCGGCCGCCAAGGCCGGGATGCACGGATTCACCAAGTCGCTGGCGCTCGAGGTCGCCAAGAAGGGGGTCACCGTCAACACCATATCGCCCGGCTACATCGGTACCAAGATGGTGACCGCCATCCGCCCCGAGATCCTGGAGTCCAAGATCATTCCGCAGATTCCGGTGGGTCGGCTGGGCAAGCCGGAGGAAGTGGCAGGCCTGATCATCTACCTTTGCTCGGAAGAGGCTGCCTTCGTGAATGGCGCCAATATCGCCATCAATGGCGGTCAGCACATGCAATAACCTGGAGCGCCTGCCGGGTCTCGGGCAGCACGGAAACGTGCCAGTACATTAGCCATACCTGTTTATTGTGCAATGCGGTAGAATTCTGCCTCAGACGCAAAGATGTGCATTCGCGGCTATTTGTCGAAATCCGCAAGTGGAAGTGGGGATCAAGCCTGCACGGCTTGAAAATCATTACGAATCACAGGGTTTCATGTCAATTCCATGGCCGATACCAGCGCACTCCGCCTGATCAAGAAGTACCCCAACCGCCGGCTCTACGACACGCGGACCAGCACCTACATCACCCTTGTCGATGTCAAGGAGCTGGTCATCAAGAACGAGTCCTTCCAGGTCGTCGACGCGAAGACCGGGGATGACCTGACGCGGTCGATCCTGCTGCAGATCATCCTCGAAGAGGAAGCCACCGGGGCGCCGATGTTCTCCTGCGATGTGCTGTCGCAGTTCATCCGCTTCTATGGCAATGCCATGCAGGGCATGGTGGGAACCTACCTCGAGCGCAACGTCGATCTGTTCAACCAGGTACAGAAGCGCTTCGAGGAGCAGTCCAAGTCCATGTACGGCACCAACCCGGACATGAATCAGGATCTCTGGCGGCAGTTCCTGACCTTTCAGGGACCGGCCATGCAGAGCCTGGTGACCTCCTACATGGAGCAGAGCAAGAGCATGTTCACCCAGATGCAGGAACAGTTGCAGAACCAGACTCGCAACATGTTCGTGGGCTTTCCCTTTCCCGGCCTCACGCCCGGCGCGCCACCGTCTGGAGGCCAGGCGCCGTCGGCTGCGGGCGCCGCGCCTGCAGCGGGCGACAAGAAGCCCGACGACAAGGGCTAGGCCTCAGGCCGTAGCCCATTTCACTGCACTCCGGTTCCCCTCTCATGGCAGCAAACCCGAAGGTTGGTTTCGTTTCGCTCGGCTGCCCGAAGGCCCTGGTTGATTCCGAACGCATACTGACGCAGTTGCGCATCGAGGGTTACGCCGTTTCGCCGACCTACGCCGGCGCCGACATCGTGATCGTCAACACCTGTGGTTTCATCGACTCGGCGGTGGAAGAGTCGCTGGACGCCATCGGCGAGGCGCTGGCCGAAAACGGCCGCGTCATTGTCACCGGTTGCCTCGGCGCCAAGGGTGATGTGGTTAGGGAGGCCCACCCCAAGGTGCTGGCCGTCACCGGGCCGCATGCACTGGACGAGGTGATGACGGC
>CAIPGJ010000074.1 GCA_903864555.1 uncultured Pseudomonadota bacterium
CATGCGCGCGCCAATCCCGGCAAGGTGACCTGGAGCACGGTGGGGGCGGGCGGTGCGCTGCACATGTCCGGTGAATGGCTGGCGAGCCTGGCCAACATCAAGCTCACCTTTGTGCACTACAAGGGATCGGCGGCTGCCGAACTTGACCTGATCGCCGGGCGCATCGACTCCTCGCCCAAGGGCATGGTGTCGGCGCTGCCGCAGATGAAGACCGGCAAGCTGCGCGCGATCGGCATCATCACCAACGAGCGCACGCCGATTGCGCCGGACCTGCGCACCGTCGAGGAGGAAGGCCCCGCCTACGCTGGCTACAACTACCCCAGCTGGGTGGGCATCGTCACCACCGGTGCCACGCCGCGGGACATCGTCGACAAGCTCTACCAGGGATTGAACAAGGCCATACGCCTGCCCAAGGCGATGGCGGTGTGGGAGTCACAAGGCACTGTGCCGGTCGGGCTCAATCCTGATGAATTCCGCAAGCGCCTGATCTACGAGGAAGGCGTCTGGCGCAAGCTGGTGAAGGAACAGAACATCGTCGCCGAATAGGCCCGGCATAGCGGCCGCACGGACCATGGGGCCGCCGCTGAGCCGCGCTGGCCAGCCGGGCTGCCCCTTGCCATGGCGCATGCCGGGATGTCCCCGGCCAGGCCGGCCATCGGCGGGCGGCTGATGCTGCCGCAGGTGCCTGCCTTGCGGCCGCTGCGCCCGGCCTGCGCAGGTGCGCCGCCCGTAGCCTTAAAATGACGGCCTTGCAGATGTCCGGTCATGGCCGTGCCCTCCCAGGCTTGTACTGCCCGCGGGGCTGGCTCCGTGACACGGAGGGTGTGGTCTTTTCGTCTTTACCAGGGAGTCCGTCATGAATGTCCGTCCTTTCCCGCGTGGCCGTGCGGTCCTGGCAGCCACGTTCGCCGTGTGCGCATCGCTCGCCTGGTCGCAGGCGCAATCCCAGGCCTATCCCGCCAAACCGGTACGCTTCATCGTTCCCTACACGCCGGGCGGCGTGGCGGACCTGTCGGCGCGCTTCATCGGCAACAAGCTTTCCGACACCTGGAGCCAGCAGGTGCTGGTGGACAACCGGCCGGGTGGCAACACCATCATCGGATCCGAGGCACTGGTGAAGTCCCCGCCCGATGGCTACACCCTCTTCCTCACCACCATCGCGCACACCATCATTCCCAGCCTGATGCCCACGCCCTACGATGCAGTGAAGGACTTCGCCGCGGTGGCCACCATCGCCAGCAACGAAATCGTGCTGGTGGCCTCGCCCGGTCTGCCGGCCAATAGCCTGAAGGAACTCATTGCGCAGGCCAAAGCGAAACCGGGCCAGATCAACTACGGCTCTGCCGGCACCGGCACCATCAATCACCTGGCGGGTGAACTGTTCGCGGTGGCGGCCGGGGTCAAGCTGCAGCACATCAGCTACAAGGGCATACAGCCGGCCATGGCCGATGTCATCAGCGGGCGGGTCGAACTGTCCTTTGCCAGCCCCATCTACGTGTTTCCGCTGCTGGGCGGCGGCAAGGTCAAGGCTCTGGGTATTTCCGGTGCGCGCCGCCTGCCGACCCTGCCCGACGTGCCCACCTTCACCGAAGGCGGACTCACCGGCATGGACGCAAAGAACTGGGTCGGCATTGCCGCACCGGCAGGCACGCCGCGTCCGGTCATCGACAAGATATCGGGCGACGTGGCGCGCATCCTCGGCCAGCGTGACGTCAGCGAATTCCTGGTGAAGCAGGGGCTGGAGCCCTTCATTTCCACGCCTGACCAGGCTGCGGCGCTGATCCGCAATGACATCGCCCGGTTTACCGGGGTGATCAAGTCGGCCAACATCAAGCTCGAGAACTGAGACTGGAGGCCAGCATGCAGCCGACCCAGCCGATCCAGCCGACCCAGCCAACCCTGGAGCAGTTCATCACCTATTCGGCCGCGCCGCTGCGGCCGCCCATCCGTTGGCCGGGCAATGCGCGCGTCGCGCTGTGGTTCGCCCCCAACATCGAGTACTACGAGTACCTCCCGGCGCCGACGCCGCACAAGAATCCCTGGCCACGGGTGCCCCATCCGGACGTGATGCATTACGGCTATCGGGATTACGGCAACCGCATCGGCTTCTGGCGCATGCTGGAAGTGTTCGACCAGTACAAGATGCCGGCGACCATTTCGCTCAACCTGGCGGTGCTGGACCATTTCCCGGAAATCCGCGATGCCATGGTGAAGCGCGACTGGGAGCTGATGAGCCACGGCATCTACAACACGCGCCAGTTGTTCGGCCTGTCCATCGAGGAGGAGCGTGCCTTCTACCGCGACTGCATCGAGACGCTGAAACGGCATACCGGCCGCCAGCTGAAGGGCATGCTGGGGCCGGCCTTCACCGCCACGGTCAACACCCCCGACCTGATGGCCGAGGCAGGACTCACCTACAGCACCGACTGGTTCGTCGACGACCAGCCTTTTCCGGTGAAGGTGAAACAGGGCCGCTTGATCAATGTGCCGTATTCGCGCGAGCTGAATGACTCGCTGCTGTTCCAGGGCGCCGCCTGGGAAGGGGATTATTTCGTCGAGATCTGCAAGCGCCAGTTCGATGTGCTCTATGAAGAGGGCGCGCACAGCGGCCAGGTGATGTGCATCGCGCTGCATCCCTACCTGATCGGCCAGCCTCACCGCATCAAGTATCTGGCCGAGATCTTTGCCTATCTGCGTTCCTTCAAGGA
>CAIPGJ010000075.1 GCA_903864555.1 uncultured Pseudomonadota bacterium
GCCGCGCGGGGGGATTTTAGTCATGCGTGCGTATCGAAAATCCCCCCGCTGGCCTGCGGCCAGTCGGCCCCCTTTGACAAGGTGGTTAACCCATGCATCTTTTTGAGGAGTGAACATGCCCTACACCACCATGGAATTGCGCCGCGATAACGGCACCGGCTGGATCGTGCTCAACCGGCCCGAAGTGAAGAATGCGCTCAACATCACCAGCTTCTACGAACTGCGCCAGGCCATTGCCGAACTGGAGGCCGATGACACGGTGAAGACCATCATCATCATGGGCAAGGGCGGCAATTTCTCCAGCGGGCGGGACTTCCGCGACAAGACCCCGGTGCCGCCGGATTTCGAGGAGCGCCGCACCGAGGCCTTCAGCGCGCTGGAGTACTGCAGCAAGCCCACCATCGCCGCGGTGGCCGGCTGGGCCATCACCGGCGGCATGACCATCATGATGTCCTGCGACATCGTCATCGCCAGCGAGGACGCCATCCTGCAGGATACGCATGCGAAGATCGGCGCCATCACGCTGAGGGCCAGCCGCATGTACGAGCTGATCGGCCCCATGCGCACCAAGGAACTGCTGTTCACCTCACGCCGCGTGATGGCGGCTGAAGCCCTGCAGATGGGGCTGGTGAACAAGGTGGTGCCGCGCGAACAACTGGAGCAGGCGGCCGCCGAGATGGCGGCGCAGATCAACCAGCACGACTCGCAGGTGGTGGGTGCCATCAAGAAGATGGTGAACCGCGTGATCCGCGCCGATCAGGCCGCCATGCTTGACCGCGAGGAGCTGGAGAAGCGCCGCTTCAACGACCTGGTGTCCGAACAGAAGGCCATGGCCAAGGGGCGCGATATCCTGCCGGGCAAGGGCTGAGGTCTGGTCAGGCAGCCTGCAGAAAGCCAAAAGAAAGATAAACGGGTGATCATAAATCACCCGTTTATCTAATAATAACGGTAGCTACCGTCTGTATTTGATCATAATGCCTACTGGATGCCACCCACTCCGGAACGCAGCATGCGGCCGGCCAGGGCGCCGGTGTGCTCGCCATTGACGAAGGTCTTCTTGCCGCCGATGACCGTGGCCAGGATGCCCACGGATTTCTGCTTCAGGCGCTGCGCGCCGGTGGGCAGGTCCGACACCACCTCGGGCATGCCCGGGGCGACGGTGTCCGGATCGAAGATGTTGAGGTCGGCGATGTAGCCCTCGCGCACCAGGCCGCGGCCGGTGAAGCCCCAGGTCATGGCCGGGGTCATGGTGATCATGCGCACGCCTTCCTCCAGCGTGAAGGCGCGCTTGTGGCGCACCCAGTAGGCAAGCAGGTGGGTATGGATGGAGGTGTCCATGATGAGGTTCACATGGGCGCCGGAGTCGGAGAAGGTCATCACCGTGCGTGGATGGCGCAGGGCGCGCAGCGTCTCCTCGTCGTTGGCCGGGCGGGTGCGTGCGTCGAACTGCATGAACAGCTGGTGGAAGTCGGTTTCCAGCGCCAGGTCGAGCATGACTGCGACCGGGTCCTTGTTACGCTGCTTCGCCACCTCGGCCAGGGTGGGGTTGTCGCCCTGGGCGCTTTGCACCACGAACATGTTGTCGAAGTCGGGTTTGCGCGGCTGGCCAGCGGTAACCGTGTACTGACCGTTCCAGGCCTCGTCGACGAGGCGCTGTTTGTACGCGGGGTCGGCCAGGGCGCGGCGCTGGGCTTCCAGCGGCTGGGCACGAAACTTCTTCCATTCGGGCAGGTTGTCGAACTGGGTGCGCGAGCGGAAGGACAGGATGTGCGACACCCCGCGCGGATGGGTCTGGCCGAACATGCGACCGCCGGCAGCAGCGGTGGCATCGAGCAGGTCCAGATGTGGCTGCGCGCCATGGCCGCCCGGGGGCACGCCGAAACTGGTGGGCACGCCGCTCTCGACGGCAAGGTCCAGCAGGCGCTTGTCGAAAACGGCACGCACGGCCGGGTCGGCGGAGCGGGTTTCGACTTCACGTGCCAGCTCGAAATGACCGCGGCCCTGCTTGCCCACGGTGTTGACCAGGTGGCGAATCTCGTCCCAGGCGGCGTAGTAGGAGGCGACATGGCCGCCGTCGGGGGTGCGATGGCCTTCGTTAACCGAGGTGGAAAAGCCCACCGCGCCGGCATCCAGTGCCGCGAGCAGATGCTTCTCCATGGCGCGCAGGTCATCGGCGCCGGCCTTGTCGCTGAAGGCGCGCTCGCCCATGACATGGGTGCGCAGCGCCGAATGGCCGACGTGCATCGAGTAATTGATGGCCTTGGGCAGCGTGTCGAGCACGCCCAGGTAATCGCCGAAACTGGTCCAATTCCAGCGCACTGCCGATTCGATGGCTGCGGCCGGGATGTCCTCGGCGTCGATGATGTTCTTCAGGATGAGCGCGCGCTGCGCCTCGGAGCCAGGTGCCAGGGTGA
>CAIPGJ010000076.1 GCA_903864555.1 uncultured Pseudomonadota bacterium
AGGACTGGTGCGCCACGGCAGCACCCAACTACTACTTCGGGCGCGCCATCTCCATCTTCGGCGGCTCCAACGAGATCCAGCACAACATCGTGTCAAAGGCGGTGCTGGGACTCTGAACCCGTTGATTACAATTTATGATTTACCTTGGAGCGCCTGACTGAATTGCCGTTAGGCGCCCTGACAAAGGGGACCGTGAGGGGGGAACGTGAGGGGATATGTCCCCTCGGATTGTCAGGCACTCCCAATAGTCACCTGCATTCGCATTCAAATCTGATCACATCAAGGTAGCCGATCATGGAACTTCGATTCACCGCCGAGGAAATTGCCTTCCGCAACGAAGTCCGGACCTTCTTCGAGTCCGCCCTGCCCGCCGACATCCGCAAGAAGCAGATGCAGGGGCAGCGCCTGACGCGCGAGGACTACGTCAACTGGCAGCGCATCCTCAACCAGAAAGGCTGGGTCTGCCCGATGTGGCCGGTGGAATACGGCGGCACCGGCTGGGATGCGGTGAAGTACTTCATCTTCAAGGAGGAGAGCTACCGCGCCTGGGCGCCGGATGTGCTGGGCCACAACATCCAGAACGTCGGCCCGGTGATCTGCGCCTTCGGTTCGCCGGCGCAGAAGGACTACTTCCTGCCCCGGCTGCGCAACCTCGACCACTGGTTCTGCCAGGGCTTCTCCGAGCCGGGCGCGGGATCGGACCTGGCCAGCCTGAAGACGCGTGCGGTACGCGAGGGCGACCACTACATCGTCAATGGCCAGAAGCTGTGGACTTCGGGCGGCCATCATGCCGACTGGATGTATGGCCTGGTGCGCACCGACACCGGCGTGAAGAAGCAGGCCGGCATCAGCTACCTGCTGATCGACATGAAATCCCCCGGCGTGCAGGTGCGCCCGGTGGTGACGCTGGACGGCCACCCCTATACCAACGAAACCTTCTTCGACAACGTCAAGGTGCCGGTGACCAACCTGGTCGGCGAGGAGAACAAGGGCTGGAACTACGCCAAGTTCCTGCTCGGCAACGAGCGCGCCGGCATTGCCCGCGTCGGCCTGTCCAAGGCGCGCATCCGCCTGGCCAAGGCGCTGGCTGCGCGCGTCCAGGTGGATGGCGCACCGATGTCCGAGAGCCGGCACTTCCGCGAGAAGCTGGCGGCCATCGAAATCGACCTGAAGGCGCTGGAGATCACCAACATGATGGTGGTGGCCGGCATGAAGAAGGCCGGCGCCAAAGCCGATCCGCGCACCTCGGTGCTGAAGATCAAGGGCTCGGAAGTGCAGCAGGCGGCGCTGGAGGCACAAATGGAACTGGCCGGTCCCGATGCGATGGCACGCCAGGTGGATTTCCTGGAGGCACGCGTCGCCGAGGCGATCGGCCATCCGGGCATGGCCAACAGCGCGCCCAACTACTACTTCGGTCGCGTGCTGTCGATCTACGGTGGCTCCAACGAAATCCAGCGCAACATCGTGTCGAAAGCGGTGCTGGGCCTGTGATGCCGGCGCCATCCATGACGAACGTTGCAAGCAGCTGTTTGCAAATGCGAATGTCCCCTGCCATCACGCCCTCTGCAGTTGTGAGGGGGGACGCAGGGATTTATACTTGCGGGTGCCCGCCTAACCGAAGTCGACATTCGGACCGCCTGGGCTTCCCCTACCCCGCCTGAAGGAGTTGTTTCAGTGGATTTGCGCTTTACGCCTGCGGAGAATGCATTTCGTGCCGAAGTGCGCGACTTCTTCGAGACCAGCCTGCCTGCCGACATTCGCAGGAAGCAGAAGCTGGGACAACGCCTGGCGAAGGACGATGTCGTCGCCTGGCAGCGCATCCTCGACAAGAAGGGCTGGGCCTGCCCGCTGTGGCCGGTGGAGCACGGCGGCACCGGCTGGGATGCCGTGCACTACTTCATCTTCAAGGAAGAAAGCTATCGCGCCTGTGCCCCGGATGCGCTGAGCCACAACATCACGCAGACCGGGCCGGTGATCTGCGCCCATGGCACGCCCGAGCAGAAAGCGTGGTTCCTGCCGCGGCTGCGCAACCTCGACATCTGGATGTGCCAGGGCTTCTCCGAACCGGGCTCGGGCTCCGACCTGGCCTCACTGAAGACGCGCGCCGTGCGCGAGGGCGACCACTACATCGTCAACGGCCAGAAGCTGTGGACCACCAACGGCCACCGCGCCGACTGGATGTATGGCCTGGTGCGCACCGACACCGGCGTGAAGAAGCAGGCCGGCATCAGCTACCTGCTGATCGACATGAAATCCCCCGGCGTGCAGGTGCGCCCGGTGGTGACCCTGGATGGCGACCACCACACCAACGAGACCTTCTTCGAGAACGTCAAGGTACCGGTAAAGAACCTGATCGGCGAGGAGAACAAGGGCTGGTCCATCGCCAAGTTCGCCCTCGGCAACGAGCGCGCCGGCATTGCCAAGGTGGGCCTGTCCAAGGCACGCCTGGCGCTGGTGAAGTCGCTCGCCGCCCGCACCCAGGTCGATGGCCGCCCGCTTTCGGAAAGCGAGCGCTTCCGCGAGAAGCTGGCGCTGGTCGAGACCGACCTGAAGGCGCTGGAGATCACCAACATGATGGTGGTGGCCGGCATGAAAAAGCGTGGCCCCAGCCAGGACCCGCGCACTTCGGTGCTGAAACTGAAGGGCTCGGAGCTGCAGCAGGCGACCACCGAACTGATGCTGGAAGTGGCCGGCCCGCATGCCATGGCCCACCAGCACGAGTTCCTCGAGGCGGCAGTGGAGGCCTCCATCGGGCCGGACTGGGCCGGCACCTCGGCACCCAATTACTACTTCAATCGGGCAGTATCGATTTTCGGCGGGACCAGCGAGATTCAACACAATATCGTGGCGAAAGCTGTTTTGGGGCTGTAACTTAAAAAAGGATTGAACAATGGACTTTGATCTCAGCGAAGAGCAGCGGATGCTCAAGGAAAGCGTGGACCGGCTGCTGGAGGATCGTTACAGCTTCGAGCAGCGCAAGGGCTACACCAAGGCAGCCGACGGCTGGAGCCGGGAACTTTGGCAGCAGTACGCCGACCTCGGCCTGCTGGGCGTGCCCTTCCCGCAGGACAACGGCGGATTCGGCGGTGGCCCGGTCGAAACCATGATCGTCATGGAAGCCTTCGGCAAGGCGCTGATCCTCGAGCCCTACTTCGCCACGGTGATCCTGTTCGGCGGCGCAGTGCGCCTGGCCGGCAGCGCCGCCCAGAAGTCCGACCTGCTGCCGAAGATCGGCGAAGGCAATCTGCTGGGCGCCTTTGCCCACTCCGAGCGCAATTCCCGCTATGACCTGGCCGATGTGCAGACCACCGCGAAGAAAGATGGCGCCGGCTGGGTGCTGGATGGCGAGAAGACGGTCGTGGTGCACGGTGACTGCGCCGACAAGCTGGTGGTCTCGGCCCGCGTGTCCGGCGGCCAGCGCGACAAGGATGGCATCGCCCTGTTCATCGTCGATGCCAAGGCTCCTGGCGTCAGCCGCAAGGCCTACCCGACGCAGGACAGCCTGCGCGCCGCCGACATCACGCTCAAGGGCGTGAAGGTCAGCGCCGCCGACCAGCTGGGCGAGCCGGGCAAGGGCTACGGCATCGTCGAGCGCGTGGCGCAGTCGGCCATCCAGGCGCTGTCGGCCGAAGCGGTGGGCGGCATGCAGCAGATGCTGGACATCACCGTCGAATACCTGAAGACACGCCAGCAGTTCGGTGTGCCCATCGGCAGCTTCCAGGCGCTGCAGCACCGCGCCGTGGACATGCTGGTGGCGACCGAGCAGGCCCGCTCCATGGCCATGTACGCCGCCATGATGGTGGACGATGACGATGAAACGGAGCGTTCCAAGGCCATCAATGCCGTGAAGGTGCACATCGGCAAGTCCGGCCGCTATGTCGGCCAGCAGTCGATCCAGTTGCACGGCGGCATCGGCATGACCCTGGAGTACAAGGTCGGCCATTACTTCATCCGCTCGACCATGATCGAAATCCTGTTCGGGGACACCGACCATCACCTGGCCGCGCTCGCGCGTGCCGGCGGCCTGATCGCCCCCGGCGCAACGGCCTGATTGCAGTCATCATGGGCGCCGCGGACCATTGCATCCAAGGTCGCGGTGCCCGGTATCAGGAAGCGGGCTTCATGCCCGTTTTTTGTTTTGGAGCCCCTGGATCGAATGCCCGGGGCCCTGAAGCAGGCAAGCGCGAAGGCAGTGACACTGCCTCGCACTTTCAAGTGTGGCCTCCGCATGCCACTCGCAGCATGCGTGCCGCAATCCACCAATCGCTCAGGAAGGTGAAATCACGATGAGTAGCAAAGGAAAAGCCTATATAGCCGGGGTGTACGAGCATCCCACCCGCAAGGCCGAGCATGCCTCGCTTGCACAGTTGCACGCCGAAGTGGCCGTCGGCGCGGTGGAAGACGCCGGCCTGTCGATGCAGGACGTGGACGCCTATTTCTGCGCGGGCGATGCCCCGGGCCTGGGACCACTCAACATGATCGACTACCTGGGCCTGAAGGTCCGGCATTTCGACTCGACCGACGTGGGTGGCTCCTCCTACCTGATGCACGTCGCCCATGCCGCCGAAGCGATTGCCGCCGGCAAGTGCAACGTGGCACTGATCACCCTGGCCGGCCGGCCGCGCTCCGAAGGCCGCAGCGGCACCCAGCAGCGCGCTTCCATCCCGAATGTGCCGGATGCGCCGTATGAAGGCCCCTACGGCCTGGTGACGGTGAACATGTACGCGCTGGCGGCGATGCGCCACATGTACCAGTACGGCACCACCAGCGAGCAGATGGCCTGGGTCAAGGTGGCCGCCTCGCACCATGCCCAGCACAACCCCAATGCCTTCCTGCAGAAGGTCATGACTGTGGAAGACGTGGTCAACTCACCCATGATCGCCGACCCGCTGCACCGCGCCGATTGCTGCGTGGTGACCGACGGCGGCGGCGCAGTGCTGGTGGTGAAGCCGGAAATCGCGAAAGCCCTGAAGCGTCCGCTGGTGAAGGTGATCGGCGCCGGCGAGTCCACCAAGGGCCCGCTGGGCGGCATGGTCGACCTGACCTACTCGGGCGCCGTGGTGTCGGGTGCAACTGCTTTCGCCGAAGCCGGCGTGAAGCAGTCGGACATCAAGTACGCCTCCATCTACGACAGCTTCACGATCACCGTGATCATGCAGCTGGAAGACCTGGGCTTCTGCAAAAAGGGCGAAGGCGGCAAGTTCGTGGCGGATGGCAACCTCATCTCCGGTGTGGGCAAGCTGCCCTTCAACACCGACGGCGGCGGCATGTGCAACAACCACCCAAACAACCGCGGCGGCATCACCAAGATCATCGAGGCGGTTCGCCAGCTGCGCGGCGAGGCACACCCCAAGGTGCAGGTGAAGAACTGCGACATTGCCCTGGCACACGGCACCGGCGGCTCGCTGGGCACCCGTCACGGCAGCGCCACGCTGATCATGGAACGCGAATAAGGCACACAGGAGAATCACGACATGGCCACACCCTATCAGGACAGGAAAATCCCGGCACCGGCGCTCAACGAGGGCGATGCCCCGTATTTCGAAGGCGCGGCAATGGGCAAGCTGATGACGAAGTACTGCACCAGCTGCAACAAGTACCACCACTACCCCCGCCCCATCTGCCCCTTCTGCCATTCCAGCAAGACCGAATGGCGCGAGGCCAAGGGCACCGGAACCGTCTACACCTACAGCGTGACGCGCGCTGCAGGCCCGATTCCGTATGTACTTGCCTATGTGACGCTGGACGAAGGCCCCACCATGATCACCAACATCGTCGATTGCGATCTGGACACCGTGAAGATCGGCCAGAAGGTGAAAGTGGTATTCAAGCCCAGCGAGGACCCCAAGCTGGTGGTACCGATGTTCGCCCCGGCCTGATCTTCAGGCCGGCAATGGGGCTGCCGGGGCTTCCGGCAGCCTTGCGGAAACAGAAACGCCCGCAATTGCGGGCGTTTCTGCTGGTGCTGCGGAGGGCTCAGCGCAGGGATGCGTTGATGCTTTCCAGCGCCGATGATCCCGGGCAGAGTTCCTTGGCGCTCAGCAGGTTGAGCGGCGACTCGACGGTGTTGAGGCTGTCGTGCAGGTCTTCGGCACCCGACTCCACGTAGAGCAGGCCGGTGACGATCTCGCCCAGGCGGGCATGCTGCTGCAGGTAGTTCATGGCATTGACGCGGTCCGAAGCATCGTAATCCTTGGCCACCTTGCGCAGCCTCAGCGTGGTGCCGTCATGCTGCAGGACATCCTGCACGCTGCCAGGCTGGTAGTCCGTGGTGATCTCCTTGCGATCCTTGATGAAGTCGATGCGGTTGACCGCCTCGTTGTGCTCGCGCACGTAGTCATAGCTGCGGGTCGAACCGTCGTGATTGTTGAAGGCCACGCAGGGACTGATGACGTCGATGAAAGCCGAGCCCTTGTGCTCGATGGCTGCCTTGATGAGGGGCACCAGCTGGATCTTGTCCCCGGAGAAACTGCGGCCGACGAAGCTGGCGCCCATCTGCAGGGCGACCGCCACCATGTCGATCGACTCGTCGGTGTTGATCACGCCGCGCTTGGACTTCGACCCGCGGTCGGCGGTGGCCGAGAACTGGCCCTTGGTGAGGCCGTAGACGCCGTTGTTCTC
>CAIPGJ010000077.1 GCA_903864555.1 uncultured Pseudomonadota bacterium
CGAGGCGAACATCACCTTCTTCGAGCCGCGCGTGTTCAGGTACTGGATGATTTCCTTGGGGTAGTACTTGGGCGCGAAGGCCGAGGTCATGTAGTAGAGATTCTTCCACTTCAGCATCAGCTTCACGCAGGTGTAGTGCCAGGGCTCGCCGATGTGCGTCATCACCACCTTGAGCTCGGGGAAGAACCAGCACACTTCGTCCAGGGCCATCGGGTCCTGGTGGGCCCCGGGCACCAGCGGCCCGGGAATGCCGACATTGGCCGTGATGGGCAGATCCAGCTCGATGCACTTGGCGTACACCGGGTAGTAGATCTTGTCGTTGTAGGGCTTGAGGATGTAATGCCCGCTGACGCGCACCGCCTTGATCGGGTAGTCGCGGGCGAACTGCGTCATGCGCCGCAGCTCCGCCATGCCCCGGTGCGGGTCCACCTTCATCGCGCCGAAGAACACCCCCGGGTGACGCTCGATCGCCTTGAGGGCAGGCTCGGGGTTGTTGTGGTCGATGGTGAGCAGGCCCTTGGTGATCCCTGAGGCGCGCATGAGGTCGACGATCTCGTCCTCGGAGGCGCCCGATTGCAGCCGGCCATCCGCCTCGGTGAACAGATACCCCACGCTGCCACCCAGCTTGTTGCGATCCGGGTTCAGATTGACCCAGCAATCCACCACATGCGTGTTGCTCAAGTGCCTTCTCCTCGGTGCCCGTTGGCGGACATCATTGATATCAGTTTCGTTCGGCCGTGCTTATGATTAAAGCATTTCCGTGCTGATTGTGATCATACACATTGTTCTTTATTGCACGCCCTGCTTCAAATGAATCAGGGTGGGTGGCGGCTGTGATTGCGTCGTGGGTCGCTGACAGCTTACGGCTGCGGGAGATTAGCAGGCTTCGGTTATTCGGGAAATGAGGCCTACCGGCTACCGGGATGCAAGCGAAGACAGGCCAGGACAAGCTGCGCCAACGCGCATCTGCGTGATGCCTGCCGACGTTTGACATAACTGCCCGTCCTGGCGCCTGGCCCTGCTGACCACCCTGACGTCGGTGGCCGGGGGCTTGTTCGGCTACGCCAACGGCTATTTCGCCTCTGATGCCCTGGAACCCTGGCTGCGCGCCTCGCGCTGCTGGGACAGTGACCCGCTCGCGGTGGACTGGTTCCATCAATGGGGATGCTGGGCCGTGTTCATCGCCGGCTTCTCGGCCATTCCTCCCTACCAGCTGTTCACCATGGTGGCCGGCACCTTGTCCATGGCCATCCTGCCCTTTACCGTGGTATCGGTGATCGGTCACGGCGCGCGTTTCTTCCGATTGGCGGGATTGATGCGTCGCGGATGTTGGCAGTTATCGCCCCATTGCGCGGCGATCATCCCAACGCGAAGAGCCCCTCCATTCCCGTGCTCACTGCGGTTTGATATCCGCCCGCTTCACCACGCCCTGCATGCGCAGATACTCGTCGTTCATGTATTTCACCGACGGTTCGTGCGCCTAGCCCAGACCGATGATGCTGTACGGCTTGGTCACGCGGCCGAGGAACGCCTCCGACCTGACCATCGCAGCGGATTCCTCGGCGATGCGGTCGACGATGCCGCGCGAAGTGCCCGCCCTCACCTACAACAAGACATTGGCACCGGCGTTGTAGTCCTAGCCCAGTTCGCGAAAGGTCGGCACATTGGGCATCTCCGACGGGCACTTTTCACCGCCCATGGCCAGCGGCAGCCCCTGGCCCGACTGCACCTGCGGCAAATTGGCGTGGATGGTGGCCGAGAGCGTGCC
>CAIPGJ010000078.1 GCA_903864555.1 uncultured Pseudomonadota bacterium
ACCCCCGCAGCCAGGAAGTAGGACGCCGACGAAGCATCACCCTCGACAAATATCTCGTCAGGAGAGCGGTAAGCTGTCACCGGAATCTGGAAACTGGACCAGTCTTTGCGGGAAACCTCGATGCCGAAGCGCCTCATCAGATTGAGCGTAAGTTCGACATAGGGTTTTGATATGAGATCTCCAATGACCCTTATTTCGAGCTCCTTGCCCGCGAGTGGTGCTGCCATGAGTAGCGCTGAGAGAAACTGGGAAGACACGTCGCCACGTACTTCGATTGCATCGGGAATGTCCAGTTTAGCGGCATGGAGTGCCAATGGTGGATAGCCGGGATTGCCCAGATACTCAACTTGCACTCCAAGTTGTGCAAGGCCATCGACCAGATCCCTAATAGGTCGCTCATGCATGCGTGGCACGCCACTTAGCGTGTACTCCCCGCCCATGATTGCCAGTGCTGCCGTCAGGGGACGGAATGCCGTTCCCGCATTACCGAGGAAGAGGTTTGCGGAATGGATTGGGAAACGACCGCCACAGCCGCGAATGTGAAGGGTATCGCCATTCTGATTAACCTCTACGCCCAAGGCCTGCAAGGCATCCTTCATCACTGCCGTGTCATCGGATTCCAGTGCGTCCCGAATCAAGGTTTCTCCTCCAGCCAGAGCGGCAAGCAGAAGAACCCGGTTGGATATGCTTTTGGAACCGGGAATTCGGATGCAGCCTGCGGCTTTAGCCACCGGATCTAGGTCAAGATAGTCCATGTTGGGCGTCAGTCCTTGCGAAGCCAGCCTTGTCGAGCGTCTCTGGCGCGCTCGAACAAGGCTTGCATGCTGTCTCCATCCCCTGCATCCAGCATTTCCTGCAGGACAGCCAAGGCATTCCTGTAAGCAACGAGCTCATTTGATACAGCTTCCTTATTCGAGAGGAAGATGTCGCGCCACATCTCAGGATTACTGGATGCTATACGCGTGAAATCACGGAAACCGCCACCCGCGAAGGAAAAGAGCGCCTGACCATCCGGGCGCGACGCCAGTTCCTCAACCAAAGCAAATGCCAGAAGATGTGGAAGATGACTCACGGCCCCAAGCAATGCGTCATGGCGATCGGCAGCCAGCTCGCTCACAATCGCACCGCATGCCTGCCAGACATTCCTGACCAGTTCCAGTGCTGACGGGGCCGTCTCTATCATGGGAGTGATAATCACCCTCCGGCTGCGATAAAGATCTGGAAAAGCAGCAGATGGACCGTTTTTCTCAGTGCCGGAAATCGGATGGGCAGGCACAAATCGGTCCAGGGAATCACTAAAAAATTCCCTGGCCAGCTTGATGACATCAAGCTTGGTGCTTCCACCATCGGTGATCACGGCATCAATGGGCACGAACTCCACCATGGCCTTGAACACTGCCCGCATCTGACCAACTGGCGTGGCAACCAGAATCAGGTCAGCGTTTGCGAAACTGGCTTGGTCGTAGGAACCCGCGACGTCAATGATACCAAGCCGGATTGCCTCTTCCAAGGTCTCCTGTCGGCGCCCTATGCCAACTACCGTTCTGGCGAGTCCTGCCTGCTTGAGTGCAAGTGAAAATGAGCCACCGATCAGGCCAGTGCCTATCACCACAAGTTTACGAATTGGAAGTGCCCCGGTCATTCGCCCGCCAGGCTTTTCTTCAAGGCCGAAAGGAATATGTCGTTTTCCAATTCCGTACCGACGGTTACCCGAAGGTGATCCGGCATATCGTAACCGGCTACTGGCCGAACAATCACTCCATGTTTCAACAGGCGCTGGTAGATCACTGCAGCGTTGGGTTTTCCAATTGCCCTGGGAAGCTCGAAACAAATGAAGTTGCCATACGACTTAATCCAATCAAGTCCCATGGAGTTAAAGCCGGACTCCAGCTGCCCCATGCCCAGACGATTAGCCTTGTAACTGCGTTGCACGAATGCCTCATCTCCGAGGGCTGCTGCTGCAGCTATCAGTGCAAGGCTGTTGACATTGAAGGGCTGGCGTAGACGGTTGAGCAGATCTGCAATTTCGGGAGCCATGAAACCATAACCAACTCTCAACCCAGCGAGGCCGAACGCCTTGGAAAACGTTCGGGAGATGATCAGGTTGGAATATCGGGAAAGCAGCGCAATGCTGTCGGTGCTGACATCGGGCGGCAGATACTCGTTATAGGCTTCATCAAGTACGATCGCCACGTCCTGCGGTACCTTGCCGAGGAACCGGACTATTTCATCCGACATTAACATCGTACCGGTTGGATTATTGGGATTGGCAATGAATACAATCCTGGTGTCTGGCCTTATGGCATCAGCCATTGCATCTAGATCGTGACAATAATTATTGGTTGGAACGATTATGCCGGTCGCTCCCCTCGCCTGGGTGGCCAGCGGGTAAACTGCAAATGCGTGTCGTGAATATACTGCGGTGGATCCGGGAGTCAGGAAGGCGCCAGCTGCCAGTTCCAGGATGTCGTTTGAACCATTTCCGATGACAATTCCATCGGCAGCCACACCATAACGATGCGAAAGTGCTGATTTCAGTTCAAAGGCATTTCCGTCCGGATAGCGGGCAAGATTGCTGATTGCACCTTCAATGGCTGCTTTTGCCTTTGGTGAAAGCCCCAAGGGGTTCTCGTTTGATGCCAGCTTAATAATGGCTTTTTCTTCGAGACCCATTTCTCGGGCCAGTTCGGAAATGGGTTTGCCTGGCTGGTAGGGTGCTATTGCTCTCACATAGTCCGGGGACCGCTCGCATAAATTCATGGTTATCTGCCTACAGTTGTGCTGCTGGATAGCTGCCGAGTA
>CAIPGJ010000079.1 GCA_903864555.1 uncultured Pseudomonadota bacterium
GCTGCACACGGCGGCGCACACAACGCCCTGCGCGCACTCGCCGCCGCCGGTGCCAACCCCAACACCCTTGAAAACGACCGCTACGATATCGTCACCATCGCCGCCGTCGCCAACGACGTGCCCACCCTGCAACTCGCACTGGAACTGGGCTGCAGCGCGAAGAACATCACCAGTCGCTGGGACGGCACCGCCCTCATCGCCGCTGCGCACCTGGGCCACGCTGAAGTCGTGCGCACCCTCATCAATGCCGGTGCACCACTGGACCACGTCAACAACCTGGGCTGGACCGCCGTTATCGAATCCATCGTGCTGGGCGATGGCGGCGCACGCCACACTGAGACCTTGCGCGCCCTGGTGCAGGCCGGCGCGAACATCAATCTGGCTGACAGGAACCGGCAGACGCCGCTCGCACTGGCGCGGGGGAAGGGCTATACCAATATGGTGAAGCTGCTGCAGGAGGCGGCGGCGAGGTAGGCCGCTGACTGGGCGGGGTTCACTTTATTAATGATGTTCAGGAGGTGGGGGAGTTGTTAGAGTACGGGGGGCGGACGTTGGCAGATTAAAGGCTGAGCGGCGGAGGGAGCTGCTTCTCGGCCTCTATCCTCGATCAGGCGTTGATCAGTCTTACCGAATACCCTTTGCCGGAAGCAATGACCTCAAACAGGCGATCGATATTGGGATGCTTGCCGGGATGCGCGCGCGCGTCGGCGGTGTGTTCGGTGAAAATCTCGATGCCCTCTTGCGCCGCCGTCACGGTGATGTCCCCGTGTTTCGCAGCAAGTGCGGCATAGACTGCGAGTGATCCGGCCTTGCCGGGCTTGTTCTCGATGGTGGCCACGACCACACCTGAAGCGTCGATCAGTTGCAGTTCAGCCAGGTGGCTGATGGCGGGAAGTTGCTTGAGGTTGTCGGCGAAAGCCATGGTTGTATCCTGAGAATGTGTTGTAAGTCGAAGGGCGCAAGGGGCAGGCGCTATTTTGCCGAAGAACGACATCATCGAACAGGCGTCGGCTCGGCAGTCATTCATACGGACACCACCGCAGGATTGGCATACGCCCTCTCGTTCAGCGTCAGCCATCGTTGGAGTCAGGTGAGTGCATTTAACCAGGAACCCAGGTGGCGCCCCAGGAGGGCGCAACCGTCAGACAGGGACAGGAGGCAGGATGGGCGCCGGATCGGCAGCAACACTCAATCAGTTCTTTTTCGGGGAAGGCCCTGCCAGTGGGGCTTCCATCCTTTATGAGGGCCAGGTCATTACCATGCAGGGTCTGGAGGAGGACAGTCAGCGCATGGCGGGTGCACTCGCGCGCCTGGGCGTGAAGCATGGTGACAGGGTGGCCGTATGGCTGCCCAATACGCCGGCCTGGCTGATCTGCCTGTTTGCCTGCGCCCGATTGGGAGCCATCGTTGTCTCCATCAATACGCGTTTTCGCAGCGCAGAACTCGAAGACATTGTCGGGCGATCGGGGGCAAAGCTGCTGCTGTTCTGGCCGGGCTATCGCCATCTGGATTTCGTTGACATCCTCGAGGCCCTGAGCGAGCAGGCGGTGAGGGGGCTTGAGGCCATTATCGAATACGATGAATTGGAGCAATCTCCCGCTTTTGGCTCCATCCACGGCAAGCCGGTGCTTGCATGGCGAGATCTGCTGCAAAGCGAGGCGCAGGGTAAGGATGAGGCGAGCCTTGAGGATGGCTGCCTCATCTTCAGCACTTCCGGCACGACGCGGGCACCCAAGTTTGTCCTTCACAGCCAGCGTTCCATCGGCAGCCATGCACTCGATGCCGGGCAGGCATTCGGCATGCAGGCCCCGGATGTCTGCAGCCTGCTGGTGCCGCCGATGTGCGGGGTATTCGGCCTGTGCATGGCCCTGTCCACACTGGCAGCGGGGCGGCCCTTGATCATGACGCCGCACTTTCATGCGCAACAGGTGGCGGATCTGCTGCGCAGTCATGCCGTTACGCACATGGCCGTGGTGGGGGATGTCGTGTCCCAACTGCTGGCCACGAGCAGCGAGACCCGTCCCTTTCCGGCGTTGCGCACCATCATTGGCGTACGTGCGGGGCAGGCAGCTCCGGCCGAAGCACGGGGGCTGCGCCTTGTGGGGACGTATGGCTCAAGCGAGTTGCAGGCCATGCTTTCGCGGCAGGATTTCGATGCGCCGACGGCCCAGCGCGAACTCGGTGGCGGTCGGCTGGTGGCGCGAGGCGGCCAGGTGCGGGCCAGGGACGAAGCGGGCGGCGCGTTTCTACCGCATGGTGTCCAGGGTGAACTGGAGTTCAAGCTGCCCAGCCAGATGCTGGGCTACTATGGAAATCCAGAGGCCACCCGCAAGGCTTTCACGGATGACGGTTTCTATCGCAGTGGTGACCTTGGCTATACCGTGGCAGACGATGCTTACGTGTTTCTTTCCAGGATGGGTGATGCATTGAGGTTGTCGGGCTTTCTCGTCAATCCCGGGGAAATCGAGGCCTTCATGATGGACCATCCAGCAATCGCCGCCGTGCAGGTGGTGGGCCTGGAGGCGGCGGGGCAACTGGTGCCTGTGGCTTTCGTGAAACTGCGGCCCGGCATGACATTTGAAGAGGCGGCGATCCTCGAGTACTGCGCGCGGCAGATGGCGCGCTACAAGGTGCCCCGGCGGGTCTTCGCCCTGGATGAGTTCCCGGTGACGCAGGGGGCCAATGGCGACAAGGTTCAGAAGACCCGCTTGCGGGACATGGCCCGGGATCTCATGGCCTGAGTCCCTGCCTCGCAGGGGTGCCCGCCCCCCGGGTCTTGCTGACTAGCATGGTGATGACGGTGGATCAGTCGTCCGCCCTGATGCCGTGGGCTTTGGTGATGGCGGCCCACTTGGCCACTTCCTTGCGAGTGGCTTCGGCAAACTGCTCCGGGGTGTTGGCCACGGGTATGGCACCGACTGCAGCCAGCCGTTCCACCGATTCCGGGGAGCGGATGATCTTTACCAGTTCCGCGTGCAGCCTGTCGATGATGGGCCGGGGTGTGGCAGCAGGGGCGAGCAGGCCGTAGAACGAACTCGACTCGAAACCTGAAAAGCCGGATTCATTGAACGTAGGCAGGTCGGGCAGCAGTGGCAGGCGGGTGGACCAGGCTACGCCGATGGGGCGCAGCTTTCCAGACCGGATCTGCGAGAGAAAGACGCCCGTATTGGCAAACAGCAGATGTGTCTCTCCGGCCAGCATGGCGGTCACGGCAGGCCCTGCGCCCTTGTAGGGGACGTGGGTCACCTTGGTGCCGACTTCCTGGGCAAACATCACCAGTGCCAGGTGGCCGCCGGAGCCATTGCCCGAAGAGGCCCAGCTGATTTTTCCGGGATTGGCCCTGGCGTAGGCGACCAGTTCCTGGATGGTTCTGGGCGCAAACGACGGATGTGCAACCAGCACGTTGGGCACCGTCACGAAATTCGTCACCGGTGCGTAGTCCTTGACCGGATCGTAGGGCAGCTTGTCGTACAGCAGGGTAGGGAAAAGGTGGGTGTTGGTGCTGCCCACCAGCATGGTGTATCCGTCCGCGGGAGATTTCGCCACGGCCTCGGCGGCCACCAGCCCGCCGCCACCGCCGCGATTCTCATAAAGGATCTGCTGGCCCAGTACATCGCCCAGCTTCTGGGCGATCGGCCGCGCGATCACGTCCGTTCCGCCGCCTGGGGCAAATGGAATGATCCAGCGTATGGGCTTGTTCGGATAAGCTCCCTGGGACAAGGCGACATTGTGAAGCGCCAACGACAGCAGTACCACGGTGAGTCTGCGAAGCATGTTTCTCTCCTCCTCTTCATATGATCCGCGCAGCGTGAATGGTGTCTTTCACCGCAGGGGCCTGTGCAGCATGTTTGTGCCTGCTGCTTTTCTGCTAATGTAATCTCGCAGTCAGGGGTGGTCAATGCTGGGAATGCTCACCCTCCCGCGCAGTCACCAGGATGTGCAGCAGTTGTTTCATGCGTTCCGGATCGGCATCTGTCAGCACGGGGCTGCCGCTGACCTCCAGGTGCAGTTCTCCGCGAAAATAGGGCTTCAGGCGAAGCGCCATGGCTCGAACGAAAGCGAGCATTTGCACGGGACTTGCAGGCTCCGGGGGCCGTGCGTCGATGTTCTCATGCAGGTGCCCGAGCGTATTGCTGAGGCGTGGGCCGCCCTCAGGCTGGCCAGCGAATCAAAGGCGCCAATACGAACTTGCCGGAGAGCGTCCTGATGACTGCGTCGCTGGCGAAACAGCACCCACCGTGCTGGCAGGGTTGCCAGCACGGTCAATACCATCACCGCATAGACGAACTCGGATAAGGCGCCTCCGCATGTCAGGCCGCGAGGCGGCCTGATGCAGCTTGGAGCGGCGCCAGTTGCGCAAGTTCAAACCCTGTTCAGTCCTGGTGCAGCCTGCAACCACTCAGGAGGCTGGGCGGCATTTCACCATGCGCAAGGGGCTGTACTCGATGGCTACGCTGCCATCCTGTTTGCGGATCACGTTACGGGTCCGCACCAGCCCGCGGCCCGGACGGCTCTTGCTGGGACGTGCTTCGACCACTTCGCATTCGACGTGGATGGTGTCACCGGCAAACACCGGACCCTTGATGTCGAACTGCATGCCGAGAAATGCGTAGGCGGTGTGCTGCATGGTGGACTGGATCAACAGCCCCTCGGCGAAGGCGTAGGCGAGCATGGCCGGAGCAAGGCGCCCCTTGATATCGGACTCGTTCTTCATGAATTCGGCATTCGTGAACAGCACTTCGACCATGCCGGTGCAGTTGACGAAATTGACGATGTCGACCTCGGTGATGGTGCGGCCTATGGTCTTGAATTTCCTTCCGACCGGCAGATCTTCGAAA
>CAIPGJ010000080.1 GCA_903864555.1 uncultured Pseudomonadota bacterium
GCGGCCCTGCAACCACATGCGACAAGGACAGCACCTTGAGACCCTTGAGCGCGCCCGATCCACGTTTGCCCGGATTGCCTGCTTCAGACATAGCCATTCCTTCTGTTCTCGGATTTATCCGCGTCAAATGGGAAAGCGGACTTTCCCCCAACCTGTTGCCGTGACATGGCCCTCCTGGTCGGTCGCCTTGATATCGACATGGGCAAAGCCATGTCCGTCCCGCTCCTCCAGCGATTTCACGACGCCCTCGCAGGTCAGCGTGTTCCCCGACACATTGAAACGGCGCACCTCGCAATGGAGTTCCGACAGGAAGCCGGATGGCCCCGCCCAGTTGGTCAGCAAGGTAGCCATCCACGCCACCCGCTCCGGCCCGAAGTCATAGGCGTCGGCAACTCCGGCGCGCTTTGCCGCCCGTGCATCCCAATGCACGGCCTCGGCTGCTTCCGGCACACCGGCCTCATTGCGCATGCTGGCACCAGGATGACGGCTGATGAAGTCATACCAGTAGCCATGCGCCCAGATGAACGAGCCTCCCCAGGCCATCTCGAATGCAACCGCACAGGTCGAAGAGTACGGGCCGCGGATGATTGGCGGAATCGCATCACCCGGCTTCATGGATGCCCAGGCCGGGGTCACCGAGGTCTGCCGCTGCTCATGCCGGTACAGTTCGGTGATCTGCGCAATCCGTTCCTCGCTCAACTTCGGCCGCTCGGGCACTGGGGCTTTGTCCGCAGGCCGCTTCTCGCGCGACTCCGGATTACGCTCACGTGCCGACGAGCGCTCGAAGCGCAGGCTCCAGGACTCCGCCTCGGCGACCAGGTTGTTGTCCTGGTCGTGGAAGCTCGTGGTCGAAAGCTGTTTGAGCATGCGGCCGGCAAACCGGCTGGGCATGTCCTGCAAGCCGGTGAAAATGGTATTCGGCCTGATGATCGTGCCGATCGTCAGGGGACGATGCCACTTCCAATGGGATCCTCCGAAGGCAGAGTGCACACCGGGCAGCCCACCCCGATAGCCGACCGAGTTGCGGCTGAATGCATACAGCATGGCCGGTGGTCCAATGACATCCCCATGCCCGGCGGATCGGGCATAGTCCCGGTCCAGGTACAGCTGGTTTCGGTCCCCGGTGCTCCATGCCCAGTGCCGGATAGCGTCACGGGAGACCTCGGTCAGATAGGGCGCCTCGCGCGGATTGGTGGCCGCGCCCAGCCTCTGCTTCAGGCGATCGATCTCTGCGTCCGTGATTTTCGACATGGCTCAGGCTCCATCGGCTGTCGTGCGTATCACCTTGTCCTGCTCGAGCGATTTCAGGACATCGGTGTCATAGCCGAGCAATTCACGCAGCACCTCCTGCGTATGCTGCCCCAGCATTGGCGCCGGCGCGGTCTGTCCATCCGCGAACCCGCCACTGAATTTAAGCGGCGAGCCCACCACCCCGACCGTACCGGCCACCGGATGCTCATAACGCCTGATCAGCCCGCGATCCTGCACCACCTGCTGTGACAGCGCCTCGCCTATGTCGAGAACGGCCGAGTTCGGAATGTCGGCCTCATCAAAGACTGCCGCCCACTCGGCTGCAGTCCTGCCCTTGAGCACTTCGCCCATGGCCTCTTCGAGAACTTCCCGGTTCTCCCGGCGGGCAGCCGCATTGCGAAAACGCGGGTCGCTGATCCATTCCGGCCTCTCCACTGCCTGGCAGAACTTGCGCCAGAAGCTGCCCAGATGCAGCGCCAGGATGATGTGGCCGTCGCTCACCGGAAAGCGGCCGTATGGCACCACGCTGCGGTTGTTGTTGCCGATCCTGGGAAAACTTTCACCGGTCACGAAATGGTAAGTAACCATATAGGAGAGGAATGCCATAAGCGAATCCAGCATGCTCAGATCGACCTCCAGTGCCTCACCCTCACGGTTGCGATGCTGCAGGGCGGCCAGCACGCCGA
>CAIPGJ010000081.1 GCA_903864555.1 uncultured Pseudomonadota bacterium
ACCATCATGTTTGGCGGTGGCTCGCGCAAGGACTGGCGCCAGGTGGCACCTTATGGCGGCGCGCGTGGCATGTTGCCGACCAACCCTTACGCATTCGCTATTCCCGCGGGTGAGCGCGGCCCGGTGGTGATTGACTTTGCCACCGGCATGGCCGCCGGCGGAAAAATTTACGCCGCCAAGATGTCGGGTCGGCCTCTGGCCGAAGGCCTGTGCATCGACGCTGCAGGCAATCCCACCACCAACCCTGATGATTACTTCAATGGCGGCGCCATCCTGTCCATGGCGGGCCCCAAGGGCTATGGCATGGCGCTGGTGGCCGAGCTGCTGGGCGAGGCTATTCTGGGGCAGGCCATGGACGGCATGAACTGGATTTGCCTGGCCATCGATTTGTCTCGGTTTCGGGCCTCCTCGACCTACCGCGCCGCCGCCGAGGATTGCCTGGCAGAGCTGCGGGACTGCCCACCGGCGCCTGGGTTTGACCGGGTCGAGGTACCGGGCGAGCGCGAGGCGGCCTTGCGGCTGGAGCGCTTGACCGCCGGCATTCCCATTCCCCCGGCCACCCTGGCATCGCTGCGGGCGCTGGGTGTGCGTCTCGGTGTTGATGCCGAGGAACTCGTTGCCATGGCATGAGTGAGCAGGCGCCAAGTCGCGGCCGACGCCGCCGCGAACGCGAAGCCGATACCGGTGGCGCACGCGTCGAAGCGGTGGGCGGCCGTTATGCCCCCTTGGATCCCGAGGCGGTGCTGGCCATCGAACGCGCGGCCCTGGACATACTGGCCGACACCGGTATGTCAGACGCGCCGCCTCGTGTTGTCGAGCTGGTCCGGGCAGCGGGCGGCGCGTTGTCGGGCGCCGGTCGCCTGCTGTTTCCTGCTACCTTGGTGAGGCGTTGCCTTGACACACTGCCACGGGAGGTGATGCTGTGCGGGCAGGACCCTCGCCACGACTTGGCGCTGGCAGGTTCACGGGTGTACGTGGGTACCGGAGGTGCCGCACCCATGATCGTCGACCTGGAAACCGGTGCCTACCGCGAATCAACCTTGCGGGACCTGTATGACGCGGCACGGCTGGTGGACACGCTGGAGCACGTGCACTTTTTCTCGCGCTCGCTGGTGGCCCGTGACATGCCGGATGTGCTGTCGCTGGAGATCAACACCGCCTTCGCCAGCCTGGCCGGCACGTCCAAGCATGTTTGCGTGTCGGCTTCTGCGGCGTCCCATGTGGAGGCCATCGCCCGCATGTGCCATACGGTGGCCGGCTCAGAGGGTGCGTTCCGAGCGCGGCCCTTTCTGTCACTCAACATCAACCATGTCGTGCCGCCGCTTCGGTTTGATCCGACCGCTTGTGAGGTCTTGCTCAAGGCTGTGGAGATGGGCATCCCGGCCATGGTCAACACCTTTGGCCAGATGGGGGCGTCCAGCCCGGTCACCATGGCCGGCTGTATTGCCCAGACCACCGCCGAAACCCTGGCCGGCATGGTCGTGGGCTGGTTGGGCGACCCGAATGCGCGGCTGGTGTTTGGCCCTAGGCCCATGGTCACAGACCTGCGCACGGGCGGCATGGCCGGTGGCGCTGGTGAGCAGGC
>CAIPGJ010000082.1 GCA_903864555.1 uncultured Pseudomonadota bacterium
GCGGCACAACTCATACTGCAGGCCTATCTCGACAGCCTGGAAAGCCCACGCGCATGAGCACTGCACTCCCCGACGCCGAAGCCCTGTACGCCGAGCTGCTGTGTCAGCTGAAACCACGCATCGGCGCCGACACCCGCCTGGTGGGCATCATGACCGGTGGTGCCTGGCTGGCCGAGCGCCTGCACCGTGATCTGGGCATCAGCGCGCCGCTGGGCGTGCTCGACATCTCCTTTTACCGGGATGATTTCGACCAGACCGGGCTGTCCCGCAACGTCAAGCCGTCGAGCATTCCGTTCGACGTGCAGGGCCGGCGCCTCTTGCTGGTCGATGATGTCCTGTACACCGGCCGCACCGTGCGCGCCGCCATGAACGAACTGTTCGATTACGGGCGTCCGGCCTGCATCGAGCTGGCCGTGCTGGTGGACCGTGGCGGGCGCGAGCTGCCCATCGCCGCGCAATACTGCGGCGCCAGTTTCGAAGTGTCCGCCGACCAGGTGCTGGTGCTGGACCGCAAGGACACCGGCACCTTCAGCCTGAGCCTGTCGGCAACCCATCGTGAACGCGCGAATGCAAGGCCGGAACCGTGATCCTCAAGAACCCGCAACTCAATGACTGTGGCGAACTGCAGCACCTCTTGTCCATCGAAGGACTGCCGCGCGAGACCCTGCAGCACATCCTCGCCACCGCCGATTCCTTCATTGGCCTGACCGAGCGTGAAGTGAAGAAGGTGCCGCTCTTGCGCGGCAAGTCGGTGTTCAACCTGTTCTTCGAGAATTCCACGCGCACCCGCACCACCTTCGAGATAGCCGCCAAGCGGCTGTCGGCCGACGTCATCAACCTCAACATCAGCACCTCGTCCACCGCCAAGGGCGAATCGCTGCTGGACACCATCGACAACCTGGCGGCCATGCACGCCGACATGTTCGTGGTGCGGCATGCCTCCAGCGGCGCACCCTACCTGATCGCCCGCCACGTCGCCTCGCACCTGCATGTGGTGAATGCCGGCGACGGCCGCCATGCCCACCCGACCCAGGGCCTGCTCGATCTCTACACCATCCGCCATTACAAGAAGGACTTCTCCGGGCTTTCCGTGGCGGTGGTCGGCGACATCCTGCACTCGCGCGTGGCGCGCTCCTTCATCCACGGCCTCACCACCCTGGGCGTGCCTGACGTGCGCGTGATCGGCCCGCGCACCCTGTTGCCGGCCGGCGTCGAGCAACTGGGCGTGAAGGTCTACCACGACATGGCGCAGGGCCTTTCCGGCTGCGACGTGGTGGCCATGCTGCGGCTGCAGAACGAGCGCATGAACGGCGCGCTGCTGCCCTCGGCGCAGGAGTTCTTCAAGAGCTACGGCCTCACCCCGGAGAAACTGGCGCGCGCCAAACCCGACTGCATCGTCATGCATCCGGGCCCGATGAACCGCGGCGTGGAGATCGACTCCGCGGTGGCCGACGGCCCGCACTCGGTGATCCTGCCGCAGGTCACCTTCGGCATCGCCGTGCGCATGGCGGTGATGTCCATACTGGCAGGCAACAACTGATGAAAATCCATATCCAGAACGGCCGGCTGGTCGATCCGCGCAGCGGCAGCGACACCCAACAGGATGTTTACATTGCAGCCGGTCGAATAGTTGGTCTCGGCGCGGCGCCTGCCGATTTCAGGGCCCAGCGCACCATCAATGCCACAGGCCTGGTGGTGGCACCCGGCCTGGTGGACCTGTGCGCGCGCCTGCGCGAGCCCGGCTTCGAATACAAGGCCACCCTCGAAACGGAAATGGCCGCGGCTGTGGCCGGGGGTGTCACCAGCCTGTCCTGCCCCCCCGACACCGACCCGACGCTGGACGAGCCCGGACTGGTGGAGATGCTCAAACACCGCGCCCGCAGCCTGAACCTGGTGCATGTGCATCCGCTGGGCGCCCTCACCGCGCGGCTCGAGGGCAAGCGCCTCACCGAAATGGTGCTGCTGAAGGAGGCCGGTTGCATCGCCTTCTCGCAGGCCGATGCGCCCATCGTCGACACCCAGTTGCTGTGGCGCGCCCTGCAGTACGCCTGGACCTTCGGTTTCTCGGTGTGGCTGCGTCCGCAGGATGGTTACCTGGCCCGCGAAGGTGTGGCCCATGATGGCCAGGTGGCCACGCGCCTGGGGCTGCCGGCGATCCCGGCTTCGGCCGAGATCATCGCCCTCAACACCATGCTGCAACTGGTGCGGGAGACCGGCGCCCGGGTGCACTTCCAGCGCCTGTCCACGGCGCGCGGCGTGGATCTGGTGCGCCAGGCCAAGGCCGAGGGGCTTTCCGTCAGTTGCGACATCTCCGCCCACCACGCCCATCTGTCGGAGATGGACATCGGCTTCTTCGATTCGCACAGCAATCTGATACCGCCCCTGCGCTCGGAGCGCGACCGCGATGCCCTGCGCCAGGGCCTGGCCGATGGCACCGTGGACGCCCTGTGTTCGGACCATGCGCCGGTGGACGAGGACGCCAAGCAACTGCCCTTCTCCGAAGCCGAGCCCGGCGCCACCGGCCTGGAACTGCTGCTGCCGCTGGCCCTCAAGTGGGGCGCGGAAATGAAATTGCCGCTGGCTCAGACGCTGGCCACCGTCACCGAAAAGCCGGCGCGCATCATGGGCGTCCCCGGCGGCAGCGTTGCCGTGGGGGAGGCTGCCGACCTGTGCCTGTTCGACCCGGAGGCCATGGTGCGCATCACCGCCGAAGGCCTGCGGAGCCAGGGCAAGAACACGCCTTTCATCGGCTATGAACTGCCGGGCAAGGTGCGCTTCACGCTGGTGAGTGGTCTGGTGGTCTACGAGGCTTGATCACATTTCTGTCGTCAACACAATGATGACGGATATCAGCTCTTAAATATGATCATAATGCTGGCGCCGTCTCCGGTCTGCGGACCGCGCGAGCAGACAGATTCCAAGAAACAAAAGTGGACAAGCGCACAAGCGCACCAATGCAGGACAGGGAACCGATGGCCGGCATGACCCCCAGCGAAATCGTACGGCGGCTCGATGAGGAAGTGGTGGGCCAGGCGCAGGCCAAGAAGGTGCTTGCGGTGGCGGTCTACACCCACTTTCGCAAGTCCGGGCGCGCCCTTGCCCATGACAGTGGGGCCAGCGGGGCCAGTGTGCTCACCAAGAGCAACATCCTGTTGATCGGTTCCACCGGCACCGGCAAGACCCTGTTGTGCGAAACACTCTCGCGCATCCTGCAGATTCCCTTTGTCACGGCCGATGCCACGACGCTGGCGCAATCGCAGTACGTCAACGAGGAGATCGAGGCCATCCTGCAGCGCCTGCTCGACAAGGCCGGCGGGGATGTGTCGCGCGCACAGCGCGGCATCGTCTTCATTGATGAGGTGGACAAACTGAAGTCCGTCGATGAAGCCAAACGCGGCAATTCAGGCGCCAGCGTGCAGCATGCCCTGCTCAAGATCATGGAGGGTTCGCAGGTGCGCCTGCAGGGCGGCGGCTACATCGACACCACCCACATCCTGTTCATCTGCGGCGGCGCCTTCGTTGGGCTGTCGAAGATCATCGAGAACTCCCAGTCCTACGGTTACCTGTCGCTGTCCGACCAGGACAACCACGAGATCCTCGACCGTCTGGGCGGGCGCATCAAGCCCACTGACCTGCATACCTTTGGACTGGTGCCGGAGTTCGCCGGCCGCCTGCCGGTGATTGCCCGCCTGCAGGACCTCACCCGGGACATGCTGGTGCGCATCATGGTCGAACCCCGCGATTCGCTTTACCGGCAGTACCGCGAGCTGCTCCACTCCGATGGTGTCGAGCTCGTCATCAAGCCCGTGGTGTTCGAGCAGATTGCCGAAATCGCCATGGATTACAAGGTTGGCGCCCGCAGCCTGCGCGGCCTGTTCGAGGAATTGCTGGTGGAAGTGCTGTATCGCATCCCCGACAATCCGGCCATCCGCAAGGTCAGCTTCAATTCCCTGTTCGAGCCGCCGGTCTACAGTGGTCTGCAGCCCTCCGGCGCGTCAGCCGTAAAACCGCCGGTGGCGCCTGGCTGAGCGCTGCAGACCGAGGCCACGCTTGCGGGCCACGGCCATGAACCCGCGGCTACTTCAGCAGCCCTGCAGGATCAATCGCCGGTGCAGCCACCGACACGCGCTTGTCGCGCGAGCTCTCTCCCTTTTCCACGCACACCAGGCGCTTGGCGACGCCCAGTTGCCTGGCGATGAACGCGACCAGGGCTGCGTTGGCCTTGCCATCCACGGGAGGCGCGGCGATGCGGATTTTCAGCGCCTCGCCATGCAGGCCTGCCACCGCGCTGACTTTGGCACCGGGCTGGGCATGGATGTCGAGCAGCCAGCCTGATTCGGTGCGGCGGTACCAGCTCACGGCAAAGGCCTGGGGCAGCGTGGCGGCTAGAAGGGCGCTATCGCCATCATCTTCAGCTGCCGCAGCAGCATGATGGCGATCTGCGCCGCCAGCACCAGGAACAGCGGTGACAGGTCGATGCCGCCCAGCGGCGGGATGAAGCGGCGGAATGGCTTGTAGAAGGGCCGGGTCAGCGCATCCAGTACCGGCGAGAGCACCGAGTAGGGCGAGATGAACGACAGGATGGCCTGCACGATGGCCGCGCCGATCAGCAGGTAGATCGACAGGATCAGCAGCTCCCCCGCTGACACGGAAGCCAGTATCAGTACGGCCACGCCGGGGTTGTCGAAGTTGTGGCCTTGCAGCGACATCAGCAGCGCCGTGATCAGGCTCTGCGCCAGCCAGGCCAGCAGCAGCGTGGCCATGTCCAGTCCCAGCAGGCCGGGAATGACCCGGCGCGCCGGCAGTACCAGCCAGTTGGTCAGGCCGGCGATCATCTCGCCCACCGGGTTGCGAAAGGGCGCGCGCGTCCACTGCATGTGAAAGCGCAGCAGCAGCAGGTAGACGAACAGCGAACCGAGCGTGTCGACGATGAGGCTGATGATCTGGGCCAGCATGCTAGTGTCCTGAATCGGTAGTTCGTTGAATATGACGGTGTATCAATCGGGACACTAGCCATCCCTGCCCAGCTGTTCGCCCAGTTCATGGGCGCGCTCGTTGGCGGCGCGCGCCGCCTTGCCGATGGCGGCCTTGATCTGCTCGCGCTCCATCACGGCCAGCGCCGCCTCCGTGGTGCCACCTTTGGAGGTCACCTTGGCGCGCAAGGTCGCCGGATCGTCGGGCGAGCTGGCGGCCAGTTTCGCCGCGCCGAGGAAAGTCTCCAGCGCCAGGGTGCGCGCGGCACCGGCCTCCAGGCCCAGCTCGCGCGCCGACTGTTCCAGCGCCTCGATGAAATAGAACACATAGGCCGGTCCGCTGCCCGAGATGGCCGTCACCGGGTCGAGCAGCGCTTCGCGGTCCACCCAGATCAGCTTGCCCATGGTGCCCAGCACGCGGGCGGCCAGCGCATGTTCATCGGCGCTGATCTGTGGCGTGGCATAGGCGGCCGTCACGCCCGCGCCGATCAGGGCCGGTGTGTTGGGCATGCAGCGCACCAGCTTGGCATGACCCTTCAGCCAGCGCGCCAGATCCTGCAGCCGGATGCCGGCGGCAATGGAAAGCACCACCTGGCCGGGTTTCAGCGCCGGCAGCAGCGCCTGCACGGCCGGGCGCATTTGCTGCGGCTTCACCGCCAGCACGATGAGATCGCCTAGATCCGCGGGCGGCTCTTCCGTGGCCACCACCTGGAAGTCCTCGGCCAGCCGGGTGCGCGTGTCGGCCATGGGTTCGGTCACGGCAATGTCGCCGGCGGCCACGCCGCTGCGGCGCAGGCCGCCGATGATGGCCTGCGCCATGTTGCCGCCGCCGATGAAAGTAATCTTCAAATCACACCTCTGAGGATCGGCCGTTGACGCCGGGATCAGTCCGGGCCCCACGGCAAGCCGGTGAATGCCGGGAGAGGATCAGAGTGTGCCAGAAGTCCGCTGCACCGGACCATCAAAGCGGGCTGGGCGTGCGGCCGGCGGGGTGGCGCCTGCCTGCTCAGGCCTTCGCGGTCCGCGCGCCGAAGATCGCCGTGCCCACGCGCACCAGCGTCGCCCCTTCCGCGATGGCGGCTTCGAGGTCTGCCGACATGCCCATGGACAGCGTATCCAGCGGCAGGCCAGCCCGCACCAGGTCGTCCTTGAGTGTGCGCAGCAGCGCGAAGCGGCTGCGTTGCAGTGCTTCATCGGGCGTCGGTTCGGGTATGGCCATCAGGCCGCGCAGCTTGAGTTGCGGCAGGCCGGCGATGAGCTGTGCCAGCGCCGGCACTTCGGCCGGGGCCACGCCGCCCTTGCTCGCCTCGCCGCTGACATTCACCTCGATGCAGACCTGCAGGGGCGGCAGGCGGGCCGGGCGTTGCTCGGCCAGGCGCCGTGCGATCTTCTCGCGGTCGATGCTGTGCAC
>CAIPGJ010000083.1 GCA_903864555.1 uncultured Pseudomonadota bacterium
CCTGCGCTGCTGGCCGCGGTACAGGCCGCAACGTTATACCAGCCGGTGTCGGTGGTCTGGCAGTCGGTGGTCGGCTGGGTTGCCGCGCCTGAATTGGCGCAGGAGGAGGCGTTCTGCCAGCCGGTATCGCTGGTGGTCTGGCAGGTCACGGTCTGGCCGCCGCCGGAAGAGGCGGTGCACCGGCCTGAATTGGCAAAGCCGGTGTCCGTCGTCTGGCAGGTCACCGTGAGGCCGGCCACCGGCCCGCTGTTGGCCGTGCAGGCGCTGGCATTGACAAAACCGGAGTCGGTGGTCTGGCAGGAAACGCGTGCGCCCGAGCCGTTGAAGGCGCCGCCGGTGTCGGTGCACGAGGCGGCGTTCACGAAGCCTGAATCAGAGGTGCTGCAGCTGATATCGGCGCGCGCATTGCCCAGGGTGGTGGTGCTGGAGGAGCACAGGCTGGCCACATTCACGGTGCCGGAGGTTGACGCAACGCCACCGGAGAAGTTGGCCACCGTGATACTGATACCGGAATTGCCGGTTGCCAAACTCACGGAAAAGTTGGCCGCTCCCGCGCTGGCCGGTGCCATCAGCGTGACGTATTCCCTTCCCGAGGCGCAGCCGCTGACCGGATTGTTGTTGCCGGCGCAGGCGCCCGACCCTGAGACCCGGTAACCGCCGGTGAAGCTGGCCGCCGCGAGCTTGGTGCGCAGGTCGGTGATCCGCGCGGCGCCGCTGGCGCCCGTGGCCACCAGGGTGCTGGCCAGCCGGTCCCCGGAAACATTATTGGAAGGATCGATGCGGATCTGCGCCAGCGAATTGCTGCTGTTCACCGAGGTGATGATGAGGTTGGTGCGCGCAGCGCTGGTCGTTGAGACGGTGGTTTGCTGATACTGTTCGGTCCGTTGCTGGGCCTGCTGGCTGCGCTGCTGGACCTGCTGGGTGCGCGTCTGGTACTGCTGGATGCGCCGCTGTACCTGCTGGTCGCGCCGCTGGCGCGCAGTGGCGCAGGCGACGTTGGCATTGTAGGTGTTCGATTTGTAGGTCACCGTCTCGATGTTGGCGGTGCCATCCCACATCGGGCGTGGCGAGATGCTGATGTTGCCGTCGGTGTTGCCCACGAAGGTGGTGCCGTCCAGGCCGACCGGGCCTTCATATTCACCCCCGGTGTTCCAGTAACCGTCCGTGGTGAGCAGGGCGAAATTCTGCTGGCAGGAATACTGCACCGGGTCGCCGGTCATGCCGGCGATGATGCCGTCGGTCTTGCCGGCGAAGTGGCGGCCCACCCGCGCCAGCGCTTCGCGCAGCGGCGTCGAGCCGGAAACGCCCTGCCCGAACAGCTTGGTAAACCAGGAGGTGCGCTGGGCCGCGTCAAAATCGGCGATGGGCACATACTGGCCGGTGGTGACCGGGTTGCCCGGGTTGATGGTGACGTAGCCGACGCGATAGCGGTTGCTCAACTGGTTGAAGGAACGGCTGGCCGTGGCCTTCATCATCATTATCCGGCTGCGGTAATACTGGTACCAGTTGGCGAAGTTGGTCCGTTCGTCGGTTGCGCCGGGCCCCGAAGTCGCAGTGACCTTGCGCTTCTGCCAGTTGCCGCCGCCGGTGGCGGCAATATTGGTGTCGTAGGTGGTGATGGCGTTGCCGTCGCTGTTGATGCAGCCACCAGTAGCCGGCACCAGGGTCTGCGTGCCGGTATAGACGTAGTAGTAAGCGGCCTGGCTGCTCTCCCCGCTCTGCGCCCTGAAACTGGTGGACAGGTCGATCGCGCCCGAGGTCGGGCCGGTCGGGTAGTTCGAGTAGCCGTTGCTGTAGGCGGCGCTGAAGCTGGCGGTGGCAAACACCGTACCGTCGGCCTTCCTCGGTTCGGTGTAGGTGACATTGGGGTTGTAGTAGATCTTGTTGCACAGGGTGTTCTTGTAGCCGATGCGGAATTCGTAGGACTCCATTGCATCGGGCATGCTCAGCCAGCCCATGGAACCGGAGTTGTCCAGGATGAACATGATGTTGGGCTTGACGTCGGCCGAGGTCGTGCTCGCCAACGGTGAACTCGATATCGGCGTGAGCTGGGCCGTGGCCTGGGGGAACAGGCCGGTGAAGAGCGCACAACCCAGTGCGGTGGCCGCCAATCGCTGGCGCAATGGTGAGCTGGAATGCTGGGCTTGATTCATGGCGGTATCCCTCCCTGAGGCGGTGCTGGCAGGCGAATGAGCCGGCAGACTTTCAGTACATGATCGACTGGACATAGCTGGTGGTATTGCGCGGTCCGGCGACGCGGACCGTGACGCGGAAATAGGGGGCAGTGGTGTTGGACAGCGGCAGCACGCCGTAGGAGCCGCCGATCTGCGACCCGCCGGCGCTGGCCGTCCCCACCGTGACACAGCTCTGGGTCGGGTCGTTGACAGCGCCGGCCGTGGAGCACAGGCGGTGTATGACATAGCGGACTTCGTTGCCGGTGCCATCATTGGCGGTGGCCTGCGTTGCGCTGGATGACCAGTTGAAGGTCGTCGGATTGAAAGTCAGGTCCATCGTGGCGAAGTACCCGGCCTGGTTGGCCTGGAGCGCACCGGAACCCTGGCCGATCAGCCACAGGCGGGCTGCTTCGATGCCCAGGTCTCCGACGGCGGTGGCGTTCTGCTTGAAGGCCAGATTGCCGGCGATCACCACGCCGGCGCCTACGGAGCGGAACATGGCAATCCCGGCCAGGGTCATGGCCACCAGCACGATCAGGGCGATGAACAGCACCACCCCCGACTGCCGTTGGCGCCCGGGCGGGCAAAGCGTCGTGCGGGATGTGTTCATGGCGCCGTGCCCCAGATCACGTTACGCAACGGAATGACCCGCTCGTGCACCCTGTAGCGATAGTTGCGCCAGTTGTTGGCGCTGGCAGGATCGCTGTCGGCGGTGCCATCCACATTGCGCATGGTGAAGGAGCCTCCTTCCCAGTTCGGTGCGGTGGGGGTCACGGCGAGTTTCTCGTACTGCTGGCTGCGGGCGAGCAGCGCCACCCGGATTGCGCGCACCTTGGTCCAGTCGGCGGGGGCGGTGGTGGTCCACTCACCGCTTGCAATCATGTTGTCGTTGTTGGCATCCACGCCGTACTCGGCCTGCATGTCCACAATGCCTTCGGCGACCTCGAACCAGGTGGTGGAGCTGTGCAGGTTGTCGCTCCAGGCCAGGGTGTTATTGGCCCGGATGGACCAGATGTTCCAGCGTGGCAAAGCCACCGCGGCATTGGTGGTATTGCCCGGGCCGAGGTTGTGCAGCGTGCCAGTGCTGAATGTGGCGCCGGTGCCTGCCGGGTTGTTGTAGCGCGCCGTCACGGTGTCCCCGAGGTAGTTCACGTAGCTGCCGGTGGCATGGTTGATGGTCAGGGCGTCGGCATTGGTGTTGTCGGTGATTTCGACCAGGGCGCAGTCCGGACCGGCATTGCCGGCCACGATCACGAGGTCGCCCCGGTTGAACCCGCCCCGGTTGGTGGTTCTCTTGGCGGTGGCCGTGGACGTGGTGAAGGCCTGGTTCGACACCACGGTGGTGGAGGTGCCATAGAGGACACGGACTTCATCCGGCGCGCCGGATGCGCCCTGCACGATTTCCACCGGGTAGAGGC
>CAIPGJ010000084.1 GCA_903864555.1 uncultured Pseudomonadota bacterium
CTTAGGCGCCTGCATGAACTGCGGGATGTTCCGCAGTCGGACCGGAGGCGGCCTTCGAGGCTGTTCCTGAAGACCAGTCGCTGAAGCTCATTCGCTTGCCCAAACAGGGCGGGCTGGGAGGGGCGCGAAGCCCCCGTTCCCATTGCGGCGTGGATCCTGCCTGCTGCAGTCAATCCAAGATGGGCAACACCCAGGCAAGCCCCAGGCAGAGCAGCACGATGGCACATTCCAGTGCCAGCAGCCATTCCGCCCGGACGGGGTCCTCGACCATTTCCTCGATGAGTGCAAAGAGGTCCATGCCCTGCCGTCCGACGTTCAATGCAGCGTGGCGTAGGGGGCATCGCCCATCGCCTCGTACAGAAATTCGCCCAGGTTGCCCAATTGTTCGGCCAGCTTCCCGGTGTCGATCCGGGCGGCCCGGACTGCCGTGTTGCATGGCGATCTGGCCATGGGTTCCCGATCCAGCAGCGTGCCGGCGAGCTGTGCCACCCAGTGCTGGGTGCCTTGAAGGATGCCATCGGCGATGCGGAATTGCTGACGGGAGAAATTGGCCTCGCGCAGAAGCACGTCGAGGTTTTTCACCAGCGCCTCCCCGGCGGTGGATGCTTCCCGGCGCCGTGTCCGGTGGGCGTTCATCGGTTTCTCCTGCAGGCAAAGGGTTTTCAGGGTGCGCCGCAGGTGTGAAGCGGGCCTGGCGGCGCAGCGGCCTGCCAGTGGTCCATTCAGGGTGTTGCGCGCCATCGATGCCCTCACAGAAGCCGCCGAGGGGTGCTGGTTCAGGGCTGCAGGTCTTTGGGGCGGATCACGGCGCGCAGCGCCGCCGGCTCCCCATGGCCACGTGACTGAAACCACCAGATCGAGCCTTTCTTCATCTCCCATTCGCCTTCGCGGCCGGTCATCAGCAGGGATGCCAGCCGGTTCAGTCCAGGGCGGTGTCCGACCAGGATGAGGGTCCCGGTCCGCTCGGGCCAGCCGCAGGCCTTGAGCATGCGGCGGGCGGTGGAATCGGTGCCGATTTCTGCGGAAACCTCGAAGTCATGATGCAGTCGTTCTGCCGTCTGGCGGGTGCGCAGGGCAGGGCTGACCAGCAGGTCGTAGCGGCCTTCGATCCGCTTGACGAGCCACTCGGCGATGAGTCGGGCCTGCCTGGTACCGCGACCGGTCAGTTCGCGCTCTGCATCGGTTTCGCCTTCCAGCGCTGGCCGGGCTTCGGCGTGCCGCCAGAGGATGAGATCCATGCTTGTCTTTCGGTTTTCATCAGTCAGCCCCATCTTAAGCCAGCGGCGTGACGCTTTCGTGAACCGGGCTGGATGGGGAATGGCCAGATCGGGAATGGGGCAGGAAAGGCCAATGATATATGATCATAATCTACGATTTAAATTAATAATGATGGATAGGTACATCGATTATTGATAATAATGGCGCGGTCTTCTGCGGCCTGTGTCATGTGGCCCATGCGGCCTTGGTTAGAATGCGCCTGCATTGTCATGCCCTTCAAGGAAGACTCATGAACCGATTCTGCAAGCCCGTTTCCCGCCTGTCCGCAGCACGCCTCGGACTGGCTGTCGTACTGGCATGGTCCACCTCGATGCTGCATGCGCAGCAGGTTGCCCCCGCTGGCTATCCAGCCAAGCCGATTCGCGTGGTGGTGACTTCAGCGGCAGGCGGCGGGCTGGAGATCATCACCCGCCAGGTCATGGAGCGGGTCGGCCAGCGCCTGGGCAAGCCGGTTATCATCGACGTGCAGGCCGGCGGCACCGGTGTCATCGGCACCCAGATCGTGGCCTCGGCCGCAGCCGATGGCTACACGGTGCTGGGCACCGGCGACAGCCTGCTCATCAACAACGTGATGAAGAAGCTGCCCTTCGACATCCGCCAGACCCTGACACCCGTGGCGCGCACCACCGTGTCCTATTACATGTGGTTCGTGCATTCCTCTGTGCCGGCCAGTTCCATTCGTGAGCTGGTGGCCTACGCCCGGGCCAATCCGGGCAGGATCAACTTCGCCACTTCCGGCACCGGCGGCGTGGCGCATTTGGGCACCGAGTTGCTCAAGAGCATGGGCGGTCTGGACATGATCCATGTGCCTTACAAAGGCAATGGACCGGCCACCATCGATCTGGCCGCCGGCCGCGTGCAGATGATGTTCGGCGGGCTTTCCGCCATGCACCTGGTGAAAAGCGGGCAGCTGAAACTCATCGGCACGCTGTCACCTAAGCGTCTGGAGCAGTATCCGGATGTGCCTACAGCCGCCGAATCCGGTTTTCCCGGTTACGAACTGAGCAATACCTACGCCGTCTACGCACCGATCAAGACCCCACTGGCCATCCTTGCCTTCCTCAACAGGGAAATCAGCCAGGTGGTGCGCTCACCGGAACTGGCGGCCAAGCTGGCGGCCGACTATGTTGATCCGGCGCCAGCGGCCTCACCGGAAGAATTGCGCAAGATCGTGCATGCCGAAGTCGAGAAATGGGAGGGTGTGGTGAAGGCCGGAAACATCAGGTCCGATTAACCCACCCGATACGGTACTGGAACATCACCGACCATCGCGTACCATCACATTGATCATGTCAGACATACTCAATCCGCTTGCATTCCGCAATGGTGCCCAGGCCAGGAACAGCATGGTTCTTGCGCCGCTCACCAACACCCAGAGCCACGCCGACGGCACCCTGAGCGAGGAGGAGTTCAACTTCCTGCGCCTGCGTGCCGCCGGCGGTTTCGGCACCATCATCACCTGCGCGGCCCACGTCATGAAGGACGGGCAGGGCTGGCCGGGTGAACTGGGCATCTGGGACGAGTCGCACCTGCCCGGGTTGTGCCGTCTGGCAGAGGGCTGTTTCGAACATGGCGCCTTGCCCCTGGTGCAGATCTTCCATGGCGGGCTGCGTGCCGACAGCAGCGTGTCCGGCAGCCGTCCCTGGAGTGCCAGTGACGGCCGCCTGGTGGGCGACTACAGCCAGGCTCGCGGCGCCTCCGAGCAGGACATTCGCCAGGTCATCACGGCCTTTGCCGCGGCGGCGCAGCGCGCCTGCGAGGCGGGCATGGCCGGGGTGGAAATCCATGGCGCTCACGGCTATCTGCTGACGCAGTTCCTCAGCCGCACCGAAAACCAGCGCGATGATGAATGGGGTGGCCC
>CAIPGJ010000085.1 GCA_903864555.1 uncultured Pseudomonadota bacterium
GCCCACCTGTATGGTGGAGAGAAAGCGCGAGGGCTCGTTCGCCAGGGCCAGCGCCACCCCGGCACCAGGCCGTCCGTCCTGGGCCCATTGCTGCAGCCGGATCTTGCGCGATGACACGATGGCCATTTCGGACATCGCCAGCATGCCGTTGAGAACAATCAGAAAACCGAGAAGGAGGACCTCCATGGGGCGTGCGTGCCTGCGTGTCAGTGGATCAGACCAAAGCCTAGCACGGCAGGCTTAAGCCCGGGCTCATGCAGCCATGCACGATCCATGGCCTGCAGGCACTGGTGCTGCGGCCTCCGCAGTGCCAATCAGCCAGGGTTGCCGGTCACCGGACATCGTCCGGCTGACGGCCATACCCTCATGCCTTACTGCGCCAGCGATACCCCCGAGGCATCGACAATCTTCTTCCAGCGTGCGCTGTCGGTGGCGATGAAGGCGCGGAACTGCGCCGGGGTATTGCCGATGGCCACGCTGGCCTGGGATTCCAGTTCGCTGACGATGGCCGGGTGCCTGGCCACCTTGACCATTGCTTCGGAGAGCCTGTCGATGATGGCCTGGGGGGTGCCCCCTGGTGCCAGGAAGCCCTGCCAGTTCTGGTCCTCGTATTCGGGCATGCCGCTTTCGGCGATGGTGGGGATGTCGGGCAGCATGCGGATGCGCTTGGGTCCCTTCACGGCGATGGGGCGCAGCTTGCCCGACCGGATCAGCGGCAGTGCCGCGATCGGCGAGGCCGAGGCGATGTCGAGGCGACCGGCGATCAGTTCCAGCAGCATCGGGCCGTTGCCCTTGAAGGGGACGAAGGTGACGCTGGCATTGGCCAGTGAATGCATCCACAGGCCGGAGAGATGACTGATGTCACCGGCGCCGGAGGTGCCGTAATTGAGTTTGCCCGGGTTGGCGCGCACGGTGGCGAGGTACTCGGAGAAGCTGCGGATGGGGGAGGCTGCCGGCACCATCAGCACCGAGGTCTTCACGCTCATCATGGTGAGGGGCGCGAGGTCCTTCAGGATGTCGAAGCTCAGATCCTTGTAGAAGGCCGGAAACACCGCCAGTGCCGCGGAGTCCGACAGCAAGGTGTAGCCATCCGGTTTCGAGCGCGCGACAAAGCCAGCGCCGATGGAGGTGCCGGCACCGGGCTTGTAGTCCGCGACGAACTGCTGCCCCAGCAGCTCGGCCAGCCGTGGCGTGTACAGGCGCGTCTCCATGTCCACCGGGCCGCCGGCGGCAAAGGGCACGATCACGGTCACCGGCTTGCTGGGGAAGCCGCCTGCCGGCAGACCCTGCCCCTGCACGATGCCGGGCAGCAGTGCTGCGCCCAGGGCGATGACGATGGGTGTGCTTGCGGTGATTCCGCGCGCGCGCTGCTGGATGCTGGGCATGAGTTTTCCTCTCTGGTGTGCAAGCCCGGCCTCTGGCGGGCGGGCGATTGCGCATGGCCCGGATATGTGGGGCCGTGCTTGCGTTTCTGGCTGCGCTTCTTTTACACCAATATTCTCGCAGCTGTTGCTGCCGTCC
>CAIPGJ010000086.1 GCA_903864555.1 uncultured Pseudomonadota bacterium
AAGAACCAGCCTGCCGCGGCCAGAACCAGCAGCACCAAGGCCACGGCGGCGAGGCGCTTGCGACGCTGGCTGCGGCGGATAAGGTACTTGAGGTCTGTCATGCGGCCTTGCAGGTGGGCTGGCTGAAGGCCCGGGATGCCAGCGCGGCAGCCGGGTGGGAGGAAGGCAGCCGGCCACCGTGGTCCATGGCAGCGGCCGGTTGTGCGCTGCTCAGCGGTTCATGCAGCCCAGCGTGGGCGACACGTCGAACTGCATCTCGGACAGGGCTGCCACGTCCTCGGCCGTGAAGCCCGGCGCGGTCTCCTCCAGCACGAAGCGCTGGCCGTTCCAGTGGAAGAGCGCAATGTCGGTCACCACCCAGGTGACGCAGTTGCGGCCGGTCAGCGGCAGGGTGCACCTGCGGCGCAGCTTGGGCCGGCCCTTGCTGTCCTGGTGCTCGAGCACCGCGATCACCGGCGAGCCACCCGCCACCAGGTCCATGGCGCCGCCGATGCCGCCCAGGTTGGGGATCAGCGGTTTTGCGGTGCTCCAGTTGGCGATGCAGGCGTTCTCGTCCACTTCATAGGCGCCCAGGATCACCGCATCGAGGTGGCCGCCGCGCGCCATCTCGAAGGAGGTGACGCTGTCGAAGAAGGAGGCGCCCGGCACCTGGCTCACCAGCGCGCCGCCGGCGTTGAACACGCGCACATCGGCATCCGCACCCTCGACCATGCCGCCATAACCGAGCATGCCGTTCTCGGCATGCAGCAGCACATCGCGGCCCTGCAGGAAGTTGGATACCTGCTCGGGAATGCCCGAGCCCAGGTTGACGTAGCTGCCTTCCTTGATCAGCGCGGCGGCGCGTTCGGCAATGCCCAGGCGCGTCAGCGCCGGCTTGCCGTTGTAGCTGCGCGCCTGGTCGGCAGGGCGGCGTGTGGAGAAACGCGACTTCACGATCATCTCCTGCGTGGTCTTCACCACGCGCGTGACGAAGATGCCCGGCAGGTGCACGCGGTCCGGCGGCAGTTCACCCGTCTCGACGATCTCGTCCACTTCGGCGATGGTGACCTTCGCGCACTTGCCGAAGGCGACGCTGAGGTTGCGCGTATTGCCCTTGAATTCGAGGTTGCCGGCACGATCGGCGCGCCAGGCGCGAATGATGGAGAAGTCGGTGGTGATGGCTTTCTCCAGTACATAGGGCTTGCCGTCGAAGTAGCGCACGTCCTTGCCCTCGGCGATGGCGGTGCCGGCACCTGAGGGCGAGTAGAAGGCCGGGATGCCGGCGCCACCGGCGCGCGCTCGCTCGACCAGGATGCCCTGGGGCACCAGCTCGGCTTCCAGTTCACCGGCCAGGATCTGTTCTTCCGAGGCCGTCTTCATGCCCACGCGGAGCGAAAACGACGCGATGACCTTTTTCACCTGGCGGTTGGCCACCAGCAACTGGCCACCGGACACTTCATTGCCGCCGCCCATGGCGGTGGCCACCACGGTGAGCTGCTTCACCCCGGTTTCATGCACCGCCTTGATCAGGTCCACCGGCCAGCAGAACTGCGGGCCGAATCCGCCGATGGCCAGGTGCGCCCCGTTCTTGATGTCACTGACCGCTTCACGGGCCGAATTGCAGACCTTGTCCATGCCGTCTTCCTTTATGAATCGGTGTTTTTGTCTTGTGCTGGTGATGCGGGCACCAGCTCAGCGGTGCAGTATCTCCGGGCCTTCGCTGCCGGCGGTGCGCTCGTACACGCCGTTCTCGGCCTTGCGGTAGGCGGTGAGGCCGGACTTGGCGATGCGGTCATTGCTGACCGCGTACTTGCCGCCCAGGGCGACGCAACTGATCTGGCGCTCGCAGGGCTGCTTGCAGGTGGGGCATGCGGTGAGCTTGTCCTCGGCCAGGCGCTGCACCACCTCGAAACGTCCGTGGCACACATCGCACCGGCCCGACAGCGGGGCGTAATCGTAGAGCGGCATGGTGGTTTGTACAGAGGGGTTGGAGAGGGGCCATTTTAGCCGAGCAGGGTGGCCGCCATGGCGGCGTGATCTGTCCGGGGGATGTCGCCGCCATGGGTGTGTCTGGGATAATCAAAGCCTGACCTTCTGCAAGGAATACATGCGGTGTGCGGGCGTTATGTCACCCCCAGTGAAGCCGGACTCGAGCGCCTGTACAACATCGGGCGGCGCAACGGCAAGCAGCTGATGCGCCGCTTCAATGTGGCGCCCACCATGGAGGTGCCAGTGCTGCACCACGAGGCGGGCATGGAGGGTTACACCCTGTCCTCGGCGCGCTGGAGCCTGGTGCCGCACTGGTGGCGCCAGGACAAGCCGCCGCGCTACACCCACAACGCGCGCATCGAGGAAGCCGCCGGCAAGCCGATGTGGCGCGATGCCCTGAAGCACACCCGCTGCCTCATCCCCGCCGAGGGCTGGTACGAATGGCAGGAAGTCGAGCGCCTCGACCCCGCCACCGGTGAAGTGAAAAAGGCCAAGCAGCCGCACTACCTGCAGGCGCCCGACGGGCTCATCGTCTGCTTTGCCGGGCTGATGTCCACCTGGCAGCCACCGGCCAGCGAGGCGGTGCCCGAACCCGAACCGGTGCTTACCTGCGCCATGCTCACCACCGATGCCGCGCCTTCGGTGGCCATGGTGCACGATCGCATGCCGGTGGTGCTGTCCTTCGATGCCTATGGCGGCTGGCTGGACCCGGCGCTGCAGGACGCGGCGCAGGCGGTGGCCCTGGCGCGCGGGCATGCGCAGACCGAGTTCCACCACCATGCGGTGAGTCAGCGCCTCAACAGCAAGGTCGATGACGAAAGCCTGTGCCAGCCGCTGGCGTCAGAGGTGGACTGACCCGGCTGGGCTATTATTATCAATTACAAATACTTGTAACCGTCATCATTGAATAGATAGTTAAATTGTGATCAAGCCGTCAGGACAGCCTTGCCCATCACCCGGCGGTGCAGCAAGTCGTTGAGCGCACGCGCCGCGTCCGCCAGCGGATAGCGCTCATGCAGGTGCGGGCAGATCTTGCCGCCGACCAGGTAAGTCATGACGTCCTGGAAGATCACTCCGGCGGCCTGCGGGTCGCGCTTCTGCAGTTCGCGGATGGACATGCCCAGAATCGAGATGCGGTTGTGCAGCAGCCAGTCGAGCGGCACCGAGGGCACACCCGCCGGATAGCCGATGGACAGGAAGCGGCTGTCCCAGGCCATGTTGCGGATAGCCGCCAGCGCATACGGGCCGCCCACCGGGTCCACCACCACATCCACGCCTTCGCGCCCCGCGCCGTCGCACAGCTTGCGCAGCGCTGCGCCCAGGTCGTCGCGGGCATAGTTGACCAGGTGATCGGCGCCGTGCGACTTGCACAGCGCCAGCTTCTCGTCGGTAGAGGCGCAGGCGATGACAGTCGCGCCCATCAGCTTGGCCAGCTCCACCGCCGCCAGGCCCACGCCGCCGGCGGCGCCCAGTACCACCACCCACTCGCCAGCCTGCAGCCGTGCGCGTCCACGCAGGCCATACAGCGCGGTGGAGTAGCTGCCGGCGGCAGCCACCGCCAGGGTGAGGTCGGTGCCGGCCGGCAGGCGCCGCAGTTGCGAGGCGGTGCAGACGATTTCCTCCGCGCAATTGCCGTTCACGCCCTGGCCCATCACCAGGTCGCCCACCGCGAAACCGGTGACGCCTTCACCGACGGCCTTCACTTCCCCCGCGGC
>CAIPGJ010000087.1 GCA_903864555.1 uncultured Pseudomonadota bacterium
ACCTTTTCGTGCTGGACGATGGATACGGGCACGCGGCCCTGGTTGAAGTCGTCCATGTGCGGCGGCATGACAAAGTGCAGATGAATGATGTCGGTCAGCGGATTCGCCGCTCGTGCGTGGCGGACCACGCCCTCCATGCCGCGCAGCATCTGCTCGGGATGCTCGGGGATGTTCGAGCTGTCATTCACCGCCGCCTCGACGAATAGCAGATCGACCGGCCCCTTCGACAACACATCGCGCTCCAGCCGGAATGCATGCGGCACCGAGCCCATCGAGCCAATGCCCGCGCCGATGAACTCGAACTTCGTGTGCGGAAACTTCGCCTGGAAATACTTCATCGTGTGATCCCGCCAGCCACCACCAGCCGTGATCGAACCGCCGAGAAAAGCAATGCGCCCGGTCTTCTCGCGCTGGAACTTCAACTGTGCGTTCGCAATCCCATCGCGCAGCTCAAAGTATTCGCGGCCCTTCGGGAGCGCGTTCGGGTTGTAGCTTGTTTGCGCTGCCAGACCTAGCGGTAGAAGCAACAGCGCGAGGAGGAGGAAACAAAGAAGTCGAGTCATGACGGGTTGGTTATTTGCCAATCTGCCCGTCGCGCTGAAAAGCCTGCCAGTCGGCGGCGTAGGCGGCGCTGATGAGCCAGGAGGCAGTGGACTTGTCGCCGTTGAAATCCGCATACGGCGCGATGGGCAGCGATTGGTAACCGCCTTTGGCTACGTCCCAGTTCTCGCCGAGGTGACCGCTGGCGACGGCAAGGGTATTGAGCCTCACGGGGCCTTTGCGCGGATCGGCATCGGCGGGGACGCGGGCGGCGAAGCTATGGCGGAGGAAGGAGAAGACGAAGGGCCAGGTCTTGTCACCGGGCCCGTGGCCGGTCTTGGGCTCGACCGCGAAATTCCAAAGGGCGTTGTGCTTCTTGCGCATCAGCGGAACAACCGCGAGGTTTTCCTCTCTGGATGGGCGGACGAGGAACTGGTCGTCCTCGCCAAAGATGACGAGGCCGGGGACTTGCGCGGCGCCGGGCTGATAGACTTGGAAGGTGATGCCGGGACGCATGGACACCCAGCCCCACACTCGCTGGCCTTCCGTGGCGGGAAAAAGCGCTGAGAATCCCGTCCCGTTCGAGTGTCCGTAGAGGAAGAGCGGCGCGTGTTCCAACTCGGGGTGGCCAGACTTTTCGGCGAAGGCTTTCAGGCGGTCGTAGAGCAGGCTCCTAGGCCAGAAGCCGCGCTGCATGGGATCGCCCAGGAACTTGAAGATGGCGAGCTGCAGCTCGCGGGCAACGGCATGCAGCATGGCCGCCTGCGTCCGGTTGACCAGGACACTTTCGCCACTGCCATGGCCGGAGAGGACAATGATGCCTTTGGCAACCTTGACTCCTTCGGGCATCCACAAGTCGAACTTCACGTCCTGGCGTTTGCCTTCCCCCTTCTGCTTCACTGCCGCGGCCCATTGCGCGTCGGTAACCTTCCAGTCCCAGTTCCGCACCACGAGCTGCTGTGGGGATGGCGTGCCCCACCTCGCCTCATCAAGCACGCCGTCCCACCCCTGGCCTCGGGCAGCGGGATCACCCTTCACCCAGGCGCTGACCCACCCAAGGCTGTGACACTCGGGAAGCTGAAGGGTCTCGGTGAACGTGAGGTCGGCACCGTGCAGCGTGGTCAACTGGGCCAGCAGCAGGGTAATGAGCAGTGGGGCGTGTTTCATTGGGCCGCAGGCAGTTGGCGTAGGGGTGAGCGTTTCCTCCGATCAGGGCGTCTTGCTGATGGGATAACCCTTCCAGAGCCACTCCAGCGCATGCGGCAGGATTTGCGGCTTCGCGTTGCCGACCCCGTGACCGGAGTTGAGGCAGTAGAGGTATTGGTAGTGATAGCCCTTGGCCTTCAGCACGGTGGCCATGCGGTTATTCGCCTCCACCCAGTCGTGCATGCCGTCGCGCATGACATTCGGGTTGAAGTTGTCGCGGTCGCCCACGGCCATCCAGATGCGCAGGGGCTTCTTGGCGCTTTCGGGGATGAGCTTGCTGTGGAAACCCCAGGCGCCATCGGGCGTCTCGGGATTGAAGGGCCACTGCTGGTTCACGAAGGTGCCGGAGAAGGTGAGCACGCGGTGATACCACTCGGGGTGATACCACGCCATGATGAGGGCGGCGGAGCCACCGGAGCTATTGCCCATGGTCGCGCGGCCCTCGGGGTCTTTGGTCAGCTTGACACTGTAGTTCTTCTCCACCAGCGGCAGCACTTCATGCTCAATGAACTCGGCATACAGGCCGGACATCGTGTCGTATTCGCGACCGCGCTCGTGCCCCTGGGCATCGCCGCCACCACTGGCGATCATGATGGCGATCATGGCTGGCACACGGCGCTGGGCGATGAGGTTGTCGAGGATGTGCGCGAGGTTCATGTCCGGCCTGCCCATGCCGGGACCATCGTGGGTGACGATGAAGGGCGCGGCCGTGCCCTGCACATACTGGGCCGGGACATAAACGGTGACGGTGCGCTTGTAGTCGATTGGATGGGTTTCCACGATCAGCGTCTTGGGGTTCTTGGGATCGACGGTGCCGAAGACATCCCGGGCAATCCCGGGGTTGAAGAGTTTGCAGTCCTTCGAGTCGATGCTGAACTGCTGCACCTTTCCCGCCGGCACCCCAGCGACGACCTTGGTTTCAGGAGCCGCCACATACTCGGGGCCGACCAGGAAATCGCCGTCAGCGTCAACCGGCGGATTCACCCCGGGTTTGCCATCGAGCCGGGTGAACTTCGGTGTCCCTGGCGCATCAAACGGGCGCGTCGGCGGCTGGGGGCGATCCTGCTTCTTCGGCACGGCTGGCTTCTGGTCGGCGCTGAACGCGGAGAGTGAGAGCACGCTGAGCGTGAGGCCGAGGGCGAAGCGGAGGGAGATCATGGGGTGGAGATGCGGTGGTGATTCAAGCGTGGCAAAGGGTGTTCCAAATAACGCCCCGCTGTCACTAACCGTTCAGGTGAGACAGCGGCGGCCCAATGGCTTCAAACCGGCGCGCTCCAAACTGGGGCTAGGTCCGGGTCGTTCAGGGCTTGGAGCTTCAGTTCGTCACCATCGGCGTCGAGTGCCCGCTTCAGCCACGCTCGCGCCTCCTCGATTTCACCCAAGGCGGCACAGAAGCAGGCGAGGTTGTAAGTCAGAGGCCAAGCTTCAGGAAACTGCACCACTGCCTCCAGGGACAAGCGCTTCGCCTCCGCCGTTCGCCCCAGCTTGTGCAGTGCGATGGCCTTGTGGGTGGCTCCAAAAGGATCGGCGGGGAGCAGGCGGGCCAGTGCATCCGCCAACTGCAAGGCCATGTCCCACTGCTTCGCGGCGACATGAATGCCGTAGCGCAGCTTCAGGACCGCCGGATGCGCCCGCAGCTCTGGTTCGATGGAATCCAACTCCTCGCTGGCCTCCAAGGGCCGTCGCAGTTCCAACCAACCCTCGGCCCGTTGCAACGCGATCTGGTCGGCATGGCTGAGTTCCACGCGCGTAGTGTGCCCGGAGGTTGTGCCCGGCCAAGCACTTTTCAGATGGTGGACGAGCCTGGATCTTGCCAAGCTTTCCGCGTCACCTTTTGGTCCGTCTGGCGAGCGCGGCACCTCCACCGCACATGGGTTTGTTTGACCTCTGGGAACA
>CAIPGJ010000088.1 GCA_903864555.1 uncultured Pseudomonadota bacterium
ATAGCGGCGACTTGCGGGAAGTGGCCATCTCGCAGGCGGCAGGGCTTCCTCAGCAGGCGCACTTATCCACTTACATTTGTGACTGTATGTATAATAGTAACCTGTCTGACATCATTTTGTAAGCCGTGAATCACAGAATCTGTGATGCACGCACGCACATCTCCTGCCTGCCACCAGGCAGACAGGAGATGGCAGCGCAAGCAGCAGTGACACAGCATTGATCCCACCGAACACGTCACCGTCATTGGATAACGACATGCCCGCCACGATTCCCGCTTTCTCCAAGAAATTTTCCGTCCGCGCATTGCATCCTGCGCTTGGTGTGATGGCCCTGCTGGCTGGCGCCGTGCTGCTGTCGGCCTGCGGACCTTCCGGTGGACAGGGCGGACCGGGTGCAAAGGGTGGCCCGGGCGGCCCCGGTGGCATGCCGCCGCCCGAGGTGAATGTGGTGGCGGTGAAGGCGGCGTCAGTGCCGGCGGTCTTCCAGCACACCGGCCAGGTGGCGGGTTCGCGCGAGGTCGAGGTGCGTGCCCGTGTCACCGGCATCCTGCAGAAGCGCAATTTCCAGGAAGGCACGGTGGTGAAGGCCGGCCAGTCGCTCTACACCATAGACGCAGCGCCATTCCAGTCGGCGCTGGCGCGTGCCGAAGCCGATGCGGCCGCGGCCGAGGCGCGCCTGGCGCAGGCCAGGCGCAATGCCGCCCGCCTGAGGCCGCTGATCGAGGTGAAAGCCATCAGCCAGAAGGAGTTTGACGATGCCGCCTCGGCCGAGCAGATCGCCGATGCCGACGTGAGGAGCGCGCGTGCCCGCATCAACGATGCGAAGCTGAATCTGGAATACACGCGGGTGGAATCGCCCATCTCCGGCATCACCAGCCGCTCGCAGGTCTCCGAGGGCACGCTGGTGTCCGGGCCTGCGGTGCTGCTCACCACCGTGAGCCAGACCGATCCTGTCTATGTTTACTTTGGCGTGTCCGAAGCCGAGCACCTCAAGCTGCGCACCGAGTCGCAGGCCGGGCGCCTGGTGCTGCCCAAGGGGGGGCAGTTCACCGTGGAAGTGAAGCAGGCCGATGGCAGCACCTATGCCCGCAAGGGGCGCCTGGGCTTCTCCGATATCCGCATCAGTACCGTCACCGGCACCAGCGATACGCGCGCCGAACTGCCCAATCCGGAGGGCGTGCTGCGCCCCGGCCAGTTCGTGCAGGTCATCCTCACCGGTGCCACGCGGCCCAATGCCATGATGATTCCGCAGCGCGCGGTGCTGGAAGGGCCGCAGGGCAAGTTCGCCTACATCGTCAACGCCGAGGGCAAGGCCGAGCCGCGTCCGCTCACCGTGGGGGACTGGGTGGGTGACCAATGGATCATCCATGCCGGACTGGCGGCTGGTGACCAGGTGATCGTCGATGGCGTGATGAAGATCGGCCCGGGAGCACCGGTGCGCATTGCCGATGCCAACGCACCCAAGGGCCCGTCTGGCGTAGCGGCCGGCGCCGACAAGGGTGGCGCAGCCAAAGGTGCCGCCGACAAAGGTGCCGCCGACAAGGCAGCCGATGGCAAGGGTGCCGGGACCGCCAAGTCCGCAGCGAACCCTGCGAACGCTGCGAAGTAAGGGAGTCCAGTCATGTTCTCGCGCTTCTTCATAGACCGCCCGATCTTCGCGGCGGTGTTGTCCATCTTCATCATGATCGCCGGCCTGGCCGCGATGCGGGTCCTGCCGATTGCCCAGTACCCGGAGATCG
>CAIPGJ010000089.1 GCA_903864555.1 uncultured Pseudomonadota bacterium
CACCGCCCCCTACGCAGCCTTCGTGCTGCGCCTCGCCCTGGGCAGCATGTTCATCGCCCACGGCCTGCTCAAGCTCGTGGTGTTCACACCCGCGGGGACGGTGAAGTTCTTCGAATCGATCGGCCTGCCCGGCCCACTCGCCTACGCCGTGATCGCAGCCGAACTGCTGGGCGGCGGCGCCATCCTGCTGGGCCTGCATGCCCGCTGGGTGGCCGCCGGGCTGGTGCCGGTGCTGCTGGGCGCCATCTACCCGCACGCCGCCAATGGCTGGCTGTTCACGGCCAGCGGCGGCGGCTGGGAATACCCCGCTTTCCTCGCGGCAGCTGCCGTTGCGCAGGCGCTGCTGGGTGACGGCAAGTTCGCCCTGGCCAATGCCAGGGTCGGCGCCCGCGCCAATCCGGCGCTGCAGGCCGTCTGAGCGGCGACTGCACAGGCAGATCCGATCGAATACATCCGGAACGACCACGTCCCGATCAAACATCCACGCAAGGAGAATCACATGAACGACAGCGTCGTCATCCACCACAGCGGCGATGGCCACACCCGCAAGCAGGCCGAAGCGATCACCACCGGGGCCGCCGCCCATCCGGGCACCCAGGTGCAGCCAATCACCATCGACGCCGAAGGCAATATCAGCGAGGCGGACTGGACGGCACTGGCACAGGCCGATGCCATCATCTTCGGCTCACCGACTTATAGGGGCGGCCCCTCGTGGCCGCTCAAGAAGTTCGCCGATGCCAGCGCCAAACCCTGGTTCGGCCAGGCATGGAAGGACACGGTGGCCGCAGGTTTCACCCCTTCGGCCAGCATCGATGGCGATGAGCTTTCCACGCTGCACGACCAGTTCACCCTGGCCAGGCTGGGCACCGGCATGCTGCCCGCCAACAGCAAGGCAGCACAGCGCAATGACCTCAAAGGGATGGGCGCCTTTGCCGGCGCCATGGCGCAGTCGCCCTCGTATGCCAGCGCCGAGGAAGGCCCGCTGCCGGGTGACCTGGAAACCGCCCGGCAGTTCGGCGCGCGCATTGCCGCGGCCACGGCGCGCTGGAAGCATGGTCAGGTGGAACTGGCCAAGGCCGCCTGATCGACCTGGGCATGCGTTAAAGTTCTCCCCCTCCGCCGCAGCAGCTCACCGGGCATCCGGCGATGCGGCGGCGGCCTCCGGTGCACAGGACATCGTGCACAGGCCATCGTGCACAAGCGGCCATACCGACACGAACACAACAAACACCACAAGGAAAACACCCATGAAACTGTACTTCTCCCCGGGCGCCTGCTCACTCTCGCCCCACATCGCGCTGCGTGAAGCCGGCCTGACATTCGACCTGGAAAAGACCGACCTCAAGGCCAAGAAGACGGCCTCGGGCACGGACTTCCTCACCGTCAATCCCAAGGGCTATGTGCCAGCGCTGCAACTGGACAACGGCAAGGTGCTGACCGAAGGCCCGGCCATCGTGCAATACATCGCCGACCAGAAACCCGAGTCCGGCCTGGCCCCCCAAGCGGGCAGCTTCGAGCGCTACGAACTGCAGGAGTGGCTGAACTTCATCACCAGTGAAGTGCACAAGCCCGTGGGCTCGCTGTTCAATCCGGCGATGACCGCCGACTACAAGCCGGTGGTGCTGGCGCTCATCGACAAGCGCCTCACCTGGATAGACGGGCAGCTGCAGGGCAAGCAGTACCTGATGGGCGACACCTTCACCGTGGCCGACGCCTACCTCTTCACGGTGCTGCGCTGGACCGGCTTCTTCAACATCGATCTGGGCAAGTATCCCGCGATCAAGAGCTACTTCGCTCGCGTGGCCGAGCGCCCCGCCGTCAAGGAAGCACTGGCGGCCGAAGGCCAGAAGTAAGGACAAGCCGCACTGCATCGGGGGCGGTGGCCATCCCCATGGCCACCGCCCCCGATCAAGGCATCACCATGAACACCCCTGCCGCATCCGATCTGCCGCCCGCGCGCCTGCCAGTCCTCTTCGTCTCCCATGGCTCCCCCATGCATGCGCTGCAGCCGGGCGCTGTGGCGGTGGCCTGGAAAGGCTTCGCCGACAGCCTGCCACGCCCGCGCGCCATCCTGATCGCCTCGGCGCACTGGGAAACCGGCGTGCCCATGCTTACCGGGTCGGACCGCCCCGACACCATCCATGACTTCCATGGATTTCCGGAGGCGCTCTACCGCCTGCGCTACCCTGCGTCCGGCTCGGCGGACCTGGCACGTGAAGCGCGCGACCTGCTCAAGACTGCGGGCATCTGTGCCGGCATCGATGGCACCCACGGCCTGGACCACGGCAGCTGGTCACCGCTGCTGCACCTGTTTCCGGAGGCCGACATCCCGGTGGTGCAGTTGTCCGTGCAGCCCTCGCTGGGCACGCTGCCGCACCTGGCACTCGGCCGCGGCCTGCGCACGCTGCGCGACCAGGGCGTGCTGGTAATCGGCTCGGGCCACATGACACACAACCTGCGTGAAGGCATCGGCGCGATGCGCAGCGGCCGGACAGATCTGCCCGCGCTGCCGTACGTCGCCGAATTTGTCGACTGGGTGGGCCAGCGCATCGAGAAGCGCGAACCGGACCTGCTGGCCAACTACCGCCAGCTCGCGCCGCATGCCGCGCGCGCGCACCCGAGCGAAGAGCACTTCCTGCCCCTGTTCATCGCGCTGGGTGCCGCCGGCGAGGACTACCGGCCGCAACGGATCTATCACGCCACTGAACTGCAGTCGCTGGCCATGGATGCCTGGGCCTTCCATTGATCGCGCCCCGGTACCCGACAGGAAAGTATATTATGATCAATTCTGAACAGTGACTATTTTCATCATTGAATCTCGGCATTGATTGATATCATCGATTTCGGAGATTGGCGCGCCATCCCCCGTCTCCGTTCAGCTATCTGAACATCCCCGGCTGGCGCCGTTTCCCGCCACAATGACCTTCCCGCATGCCGCCTGGGCACACCCAGGCCTGGCCACTGCCAAAGAGAAAAAGGAGGTTCTCATGCGTCAACGCCACAGCCATTCAGCCAGCATCCCGGCCCCGCGCCGCACGACCGCCAGGCGCATGCTGGCCGCCCTGCTCCTGGTGACGGCACCCGCCATGGCCCAGCAGAAACCCGCAGGACTGCCCGGCGCTTATCCGGCCAAGCCGGTGCGCGTGATCATCAGCTCGGTGCCGGGTGGTGGCGCGGATTTTCTCGGCCGGCTGGTCTTCAGCAAGCTGGGGCCATTGTGGGGCGCCACCTTCAACGCGGAGAACCTCGCCACCGGTGTCGGCGGCATCCTCGCCATGGAGACCACACTGAAGGCGCCCGCCGACGGCTACACCCTGCTGGTCACCTCCAGCAGCAGCTACATCAATGCCGCCTTCGTCGCACCGGTGTCCTGGGATGTGCGCAAGGTCTTCGCACCCATCAGCCCCATGACCCTGTCCACGCTGCTGGTGGGAGTTGCCGCCAACACGCCCTACCACAACCTGAAGGAGATGATTGCCTACGCCAAGGCGCATCCGGGCGAAATCACCTTCGGCGTGCCGGGCATCGGCTCCTCACCGCACCTGACCGGCGAACTGATGCAGCACATGGCCGGCTTCAAGATGACGGTGGTCCCCTACAAGGGCACCGGCCAGGCGGTGATCGACACGCTGGCCGGACGGGTACCGGCCATCATCGGTAGCGTCACCGCGCTGACGCCCCACGTGCGCGCCGGCAAGATCAAGCTGATCGGTGTGACCTCGACCACCCGCGTGCCCTCGGCGCCCGAATTCATCACCCTGAACGAGGCCGGGCTCACCGGCTATGACTACTCGGGCTGGTTCGGCATCGTCGGCCATGGCAACCTGCCGCCGCAGCTGGTCAATGCGCTCAACCAAGGCATCACCCAGGTCATCAACCAGCCGGACACGCAAGCCGCCATGCTCAAGAACGGCGCCGATCCCATGACCGGCACGCCCGAGCAGTTCCGCGCCACCATCCTCAATGCACTGGTGCGGACCGAGGCGGTGCTCAAGGCCACCGGGCTGAAACTGGAGTAATCAGCGCGAGCCGGCGGCAGGCGGTCCGCCACCGCGGCGGCGCACCCAGGGGCGCTGCCCGGACCAGGTGGCCAGCAGCACCCCGGCCAGAATGGCGGCAAAGCCCGCCACATGAAAGAGACGCGGCTGCTCACCCAGGAACAGGATGGCCAGCAGCGTGCCGAACAAGGGCAGCAGATGCACGGTGAAGCCGGCAATGTTGGCCCCCACCGCTGCCACGCCCGCATTCCAGCAGACGAAGGCCGCCACCGAAGCGAACACGCCGATGTAGGCCACACCGGCCAGCGCCTCCCAGGAGGGCACCACGGGCGGCACCCAGTACAGCATCTCCAGCACATAGGCCGGGGCCAGCACCAGCACGCCGATTGCGGAAAAAATCGCCACCAGCGGCAGCCCGGACAGCGCCGCGGGCTTGCGTTTCAGCAGTACCGAATAGAAGGCCCAGATCGGCACAGCCACCAGGATCCACAGATCGCCCTCGTGGAAGCCCAGGTCGGCCAGCCGCTGCCATTCGCCACGCGTGACGATGGCGAGGATGCCCAGAAAGGACAGCGCCATGCCGATTAACTGGCGCCGCGAGGCGCGCTGCCCGTCCATCCACCAGGTCGCCAGCAGGATGAACAGCGGAATGCAGGAGCTGAGCAGCACCCCATTGATGGCCTGGGTGGTGCGCAGCCCGACGTAGACGAAGGTGTTGAAGAACACCACGCTGGAGAGCGCCAGCACGGTGAGCAGGCGCCAGTGCCGGCGTATGAGGTGACGCTGCGCGTGCAGCTCGCGCCAGACGAAGGGCAGCACGATGACCACGGCAATCGCCCAGCGCCAGAAGGAGATCGCCACCGGGCCGAAGGCCTCGCGCAGGGCGCGGCCCGTCACCCAGTTGCCGGCCCAGAACAGGCTGGACAGGGTGAGCAGCAGATAGGGCAGCAGCCGGTGCAGCGAACCTTGCGTCATGGCCTTCAGCGCCTATGCATTGCGGGAAATGCGCATCCTACATGGGCAGGACGGGGTCTGCGCGGGAATGCCGCACCGGCAGCGTGCAAAGGGTATCCAGCCGGCTCACGGTCTGCTATAAAGCCGCTGCTGGACTCCCACAACCATCAATCAACGATGACAAGCACCCATGGCCTACAACTGTTCGAAATGCCCCGGTTACTGCTGCAGCTACGACCACATCGAAGCCACCGAGAATGATGCGAAGCGGCTCGCCAAGCACTTCGACATGTCGCTCGAGGATTTCAGCAAGCGCTACCTGAAGGTCGTGTCCGACGGCACCATCGTGCTGCGCCATCGCAAGGACCACATCTACAAATCGACGTGCGTGTTCTTCGACCAGGAAGAACGCCAGTGCACCGTGTACAAGGCCCGACCACATGTCTGCCGCAGTTACCCGAACGGCAACAAATGCGGCTACTACGACTTCATCAAGTTCGAGCGCAGCCACCAGGACGACAAGGAATTCATCCCGAGCGCCTGAACCGCGGGCGCGACCTGCGCCTGCAGCATTGCGGCCCGCGACGCTGGGTGGTCCGCCACTCGGCTAGAATCTTGCTGCAGCATCCGAGTCCAATCCCGGAAGGCCGCCAGCCTTTCCCCTGCAGGAGCTGATCATGACCAACGCCCTCGCACGCTTCGCATCCGACTGCCACGACGAGCTCAAGGCCAACCCCGGCCCGCTGGGACGCCGCAAGGTCTGCGCCCTGCTCGCCACGCTGCTGAAGGACCAGGACTTCATCGCGCATCACCTGCCCGAGGACGGCACCGAACGCGTGATCCTGTTCGAGGATGCCGAACTGGGCTTTTGCATCTGCGGCCACGTCCATCGGGGGGCCAAGCACAGCGAACCGCATGACCATGGCCACTCCTGGGCGATCTACGGTCAGGCCACCGGCGAGACCGTCATGACCGACTGGGAAAAGCTGGAAGCGGCCACGGAGACAACTCCCGGCCAGGTGCGAGCCATCCGCAACTACACCCTCAAGCCGGGCATGGTTCGGCTCTACAACGAGGGCGACCTCCATTCACCCCGGCGTGACGCTGCCACGCGCCTGGTGCGCATCGAAGGCACCAACCTCGACCTGGTCAAGCGGCTGAAATACAAGTCGGTCTGATCCGGTCGGACGACGGATGCGGCGCACGGCCTGCAGGACATTGTGGCTGTCTGCCATGTCAGCCGGCTTGACGAGGTGACGTTCAGCCCCTCCCCAGGCAAACGACACCTCTGAACCGCACCACCGCCAGTGGTGAAGGTAAGATGCCAATCTGCATGCGTATCCCCCTCGTGGTAATCACCGGAGGATGGGGCGCAATCCCCGGACACAAGAACTGGGCATCTCAAGGAGGACGCATGGACTACCCGATGCTGAACGAAGAGCAGCGCATGATCGTCGATGTGGTGCGCCGCTTCGTGAAGGAAGACCTGATCCCGCTGGAGCAATCGGTGCTCGCGCGCGAAGCCACCGGCCTCGGACTCACCATGACCCCGGAAGACGAGGCTCGAGTCAACGAGAAATCCCGGTCGCTCGGCCTGTGGGGACTCGATGTGCCCGAGGAATTC
>CAIPGJ010000090.1 GCA_903864555.1 uncultured Pseudomonadota bacterium
AATATTTCCAGGTCGGGCAGGCGCGCCATGCTGCCATCCTCCTTGAGGATTTCGCAGATGACCGACGAAGGCTCCAGGCCCGCCAGTGCGCCAAGATCACAGCCGGCTTCGGTATGCCCCGCGCGCACCAGCACACCGCCGTTTTGCGCCATCAGGGGGAAAATGTGGCCGGGCTGCACGATGTCTTCCGGACGCGCATCCGGCGTGACGGCCACCTGCACGGTACGGGCGCGGTCATGCGCCGAAATGCCGGTGGTGACCCCGCTGGCTGCTTCGATGGACAGGGTGAAGTTAGTGCCCAGCGGCGCGCGGTTGTCACGCACCATCAGCGGCAGGTTGAGCTGGCGGCAGCGCGCTTCGGTCAGGGTGAGGCAGATCAGGCCACGGCCGTATCGGGCCATGAAATTGACGGCTTCGGGAGTCACGAACTGGGAGGCGATGACCAGGTCGCCTTCGTTCTCGCGATCCTCTTCATCGACCAGCACGACCATGCGGCCGGCCTTGATTTCGGCAATGATATCGGTAACCGGGCTGATGGCAGTCATGATTGTCGGCTGGTTGTGGGCCCCGGATCAGGGCCCGATGCGATGGGAGACAGCCATTTTAACAGGCCACCCCGTGCCGCCCCGGCGTTGCCGGAAGATTTCCGCGATGAACAACGGGCAGACAGAAATAACGCACCAATAAAAACGGGCGCCCGAGGGCGCCCGCAAAGTAACAAGGCTCCGGCCGGTTATTCTGCGGCCTGGGGTACCGCCTTGGTCTGGATCTTTTCGCGGATACGGGCCGACTTGCCCGAACGGCCACGCATGTAATAGAGCTTGGCACGACGCACGGCGCCCCTGCGCTTGACCTCGATCGCCGCGATCAGCGGGGAGTAGGTCTGGAAGGTCCGCTCGACGCCCTCGCCGGAGGAAATCTTGCGCACGATGAACGAAGAATTCAGTCCGCGGTTCTTCTTGGCGATGACCACGCCCTCGTAGGCCTGCGCACGCTTGCGCTCGCCTTCGACCACGGACACGCTGACGATCACGGTGTCGCCCGGGGCGAACACCGGAATCTTCTTGCCCAGACGGGCAATTTCTTCCTTCTCAAGCATCTCAATCAGGTTCATGTCTTACTCCAGGTTCTGCATTCATTTATTGCAGCTACCGGCCGCCGGTTTCCCCGCTGTCAGTCTGCTGCTCGCTTTGTTTCAGCATCATCTCCTGCCGGTATTGTTCCAGCAGTCCAGCCTCTTCACTGCTCATGCCCCGGCGCTCGAGCACATCCGGTCGCCGCTGCCATGTCCTGCCCAGCGCCTGCTTCAGGCGCCAGCGTTCGATCTGCGCATGGTGCCCGCTCATCAGCACAGCCGGCACCGATTCACCATCCCAGACCTCGGGACGCGTGTAGTGCGGGCAATCGAGCAGGCCACCACTGCGGGCAAACGAATCTTCCGCAGCGGAATTCTCGTCGCCCAGCACACCCGGCATCTGCCGGATCACCGCATCCATCAGCACCATCGCCGCCAGCTCGCCGCCCGACAGTACATAGTCACCGATGGACAACTCTTCATCCACGTGACGGCGCACGAAGCGCTCGTCCAGTCCCTCATACCGCCCGCACAGCAGGATCACCCCGGGCTCGCCTGCCAGCTCGCAGACCCTCGCATGATCCAGCACCCGGCCCTGCGGCGACAGGTGCACCACCTTCGCACCGGCATTCGCCTCGCGCGCGGCCTGCACCGCCTGCGACAGCGGCTGCGCCATCATCACCATGCCCGGTCCGCCCCCATAGGGACGGTCGTCCACGGTGCGGTAATTGTCCGTGGCAAACTGCCGCGGGTTCCATGTCTGCAACGACCAGATACCCAGTTCCCGGGCACGCCGCGTGATGCCGTGCTCTGCCACCGCGGCAAACATTTCGGGAAACAGCGTGATGCAGTCAAACCGGATCACGTCCTGCTCCTTCTGCGCTACCAGTCGCTGTGCCAGTCGACCCGGATCTCGCCTGCACCCAGGTCGACGCTCTTCACGACAGTGGGCACGAAGGGCACCAAGCGCTCGCCGCCCTCATGTCGCACCCGCAGCACATCATGTCCACCATTGGAGAACAGCCCGGCCACCCGGCCCAGTTGCTCATCCGCTTCATTCAGTACCGTCAGGCCGATCAGGTCGGCCTGATAACACTCGCCCTCGGGCGCAGCCGGCAGCACCGACCTTGGCACTGCAATGCCCATGCCCTTGTAGAGCAGGGCCGCCTCGCGGTGCTCGCAGCCCTTGAAATGCGCCAGCACCTTGCCGCTGTGCAGGGTGCATTCGGTGATGCTCAACGTTTTCCAGGTGTCGCCGGGGTCATCCCGTCCGATGCACCACTGATCGCGAAAAGCCATCAGGCTTTCCGGCGACTCGGTGTACGGATCGATCTTGACCCAGCCCTTGACACCATAAGGCGCCAGGATGCGGCCCACCAGGATGAGTCGGGACGGGGCTAGCGCTTCAGTCAAGCCCTGCCCCCCTCCGTCTCCTGTCAGCCCCGAGGGGGCGATCAGGAAGCCTTGGGTGCGTGCTGATTGACCAGGCGTGTCACGCTCGCGGAGAGCTTGGCGCCCTTGCCGGTCCAGAAGGCAACGCGATCAGCGGCGATACGGAAAGACTCGCGGCCTTCCGGCGCCTTGACGTCCCAGAATCCCACGCGCTCGATAAACTTTCCGCTCGCAGTCCTGCGCGAGTCGGCCACCACGACGTTGTAAAACGGGCGCTTTTTGGCGCCGCCGCGGGCAAGACGAATGACTACCATTGCTCAGGTCCCGAAATCGAAAAAAGACGACGATTCTATGCGATTAAGGCCTTGATCGGCAAGTGCTGTGAGGAGGGCCGGTGATTTGTCGCCCCCAGGACCCGCGGCGGCGCCCGGGAAGCGCCGGGCCGGAACCGGCCGCCAAGGCCTCAGCGTATCCCGGGCATGGCGCCCTTCATGCCTCGCATCATCCTTGCCAGGCCGCCTTTTTGCATTGATTTCATCATGGTACGCATCTGATCGAACTGGTTCAGGAGGCGGTTGACCTCCTGAACCTGCACCCCGGCACCGGCCGCGATACGGCG
>CAIPGJ010000091.1 GCA_903864555.1 uncultured Pseudomonadota bacterium
ATCAAAATTGCCGCTGGCGATCATCATGACATTGCCGATGCCCTTGTTGGCCGCCACCGTTTCCGACAGCACCGAGCCGACAAAGGCCAGGGTGATGGCGATCTTCAGGGACGCGAAGAAATACGGCAGTGCGCGCGGCAGCCCGACGTTCCACAGCACATCCCATTTGCTGGCGCCCAGCACTTTCAGCACATCCTCCAGTTCCGGCTCCGTGGTGGCCAAGCCGGTGGCCACGTTCACCACCACTGGGAAGATGCTGATCACCATGGCCGTGAGGATGGCGGGCACCGTGCCCGAACCGAACCACACCACGAAAATCGGTACCACCGCCACCTTGGGGATGCTGGAGAAACCCACCAGCAGCGGATAGGCCACGTCATAGGCCAGCTTCGAGGAACCAATGACGATGCCGATGATCACGCCGGTCAGCACGCCCAGGCCGAATCCCACCAGCGTGGTGTACAACGTCTGCACGGTGTGCGGCCACAGGAGCGGCATCTTCTGCACCAGCATCAGCCCGATGCGACTGGGGCGCGGCAGCACCAGGTCGGAAATGCCCACCGCCAGGCAGCCGATCTCCCACACCAGGAAAAAGCACAGCAGCACCAGCGCGGACAGCACCCTTTGCCTTGCATTGGTCGAGAGCTTCATGCTGCCACCTCCGTTACCGTCGATCCGGAATCCACCTCGTCGCCATCCTGGCGTGCCTTGGCGATGCGCATGCGCAACTGCTGCACCAGCGCCGCGAACGCCGGCGCGTAACTCATTTCCAGGGTGCGCGGACGATCGAAGGGAACGGCACGGTCCTCGAGGATGCGGCCGGGGCGCGCGCTCATGATGCAGATGCGGTTGGCGAGGTAGGCCGATTCGCGCAGGTCATGGGTGACCAGCAGCACCGTGGGCCGCTTGGCAATCCACAAGTGCTGCATGATCTCCCACAGTTCCTCGCGCGTGAACTGGTCCAGCGCGCCAAAGGGCTCATCGAGCAACAGCAGTTGCGGCTCATGGATGAGCGCGCGGCACAGCGACGCCCGCTGCAGCATGCCCCCGGAGAGCTGCCAGGGTCGCTTGTTGCCGAAGCCCTTCAGGCCGACCTGCGCCAGCAGCGCCTCGGCCCGGTCGGCGAACTCGCCCTTCTTCTTGCGCTGGTATTCCTCGCGGAAGGGCCGCACGATCTTCAGCGGGATCATGACGTTCTCGCGGATGGTCAGCCAGGGCAGCATGGTGGGGTTCTGGAAAGCGAGCCCTATGCGTATGCCCTGGGTGCCCGCCGCCCCCATTTCGCGCCCACCCACCAGCACGCCGCCCGAGGTAGGCCCGAGCAACCCAGCGGCAAGCTTGAGGATGGTGGACTTGCCGCAGCCGCTGGGCCCCACCAGCGCGACGAAGTCACCCTCGCCCACCCGCAGGTTGGTGTGGTCCAGCGCCAGCGTCGATGTCTCGGTGGCGCCGTAGCGCATCGTGACATCGGACAGATCGACAACGGTTTTCTCCATGGCTGTTTCCGTTCCTTGAATGGGTCTTGCGTCCTGGGGCCTGGCTCAGGCTACTCGCAATATGGCGGCCACCGGTCCGCCACCGGGTGGTCCCTGGTGTTCAGCGCCGCCGGACACGTACAGCGCCGGCTGACCGACGATGGAGGCGAGCACCGCGCTCACCGCAGCGCGCGCATGTCGCGTGGCATTGATGTCCGAATCATTGAGCATGGTGTGGCGCGCCCCGCGCACCAGCCCATCCGGGCTGGCCTCGGCCTTGGCCAACAGGTTCACCAGCCGTGCAGACAGGACCGCGGCATCACGTTCCGGGTCGAGGCCGAAGGACTCGCGCAGCATGCGGCGGATGCTGGTGGCATCGATGGCGTCCTGCATCTGGGTATGGGCGATGCGGCAAGGCGAGCTGCTGCCTGCCGCCTCACCCAGCACGATGACCACATTGGCATCCAGCTCGATGCCGGCGGAAGCTGAGGCACGCGCTGAATGCAGCGACCAATCCGTCAGCACCACGGCATCGGACAGTCGTTCTTCCTCCACCTCGCCCAGCGCCAGCGCCACGCCCAGGGAAGAGGCGCCGCGCGAGTAGCCCATGGATTCGTAGGTTTCATGGGTGACGGTGTCGCAGCCACGTTGGGCGGCGGCCTGCATCTTGGCCGAGGTCAGCAGCGGGCACTTCACCTGGACGAAGTGCACATCTTCCTCGGCGCCGATGCCGGCATCGGCCATGGCTTCTCGCACCGCCTGCGCCGTGGCATCGATCTGCGCCATGCGGCCGATGTCCTCGGGGGCGAAGTCGCGCGTGTGGGCGACACCGATGACCAGGCGCTTTTCACCGGA
>CAIPGJ010000092.1 GCA_903864555.1 uncultured Pseudomonadota bacterium
CAATGCGCCGCCAACGTGCCGCATCGCCTGCCAATAGTCTGCAGGCCCGGTGGTGTCGACGATTGCGCGGATGCGCACCCCGGCGCGAAGGTATTGCCATCCCAGCAGGTAGAGCAGCGGTCCGCAGCCCGCCAGCACCACGTCACCCTGCGGGACAACCCCCGAACCTTTTAGGAGGATCTGCGCGGCGCCAGCGGTCATCACCCCGGGCAGGGTCCAGCCCGGGATCGGAAAGGGTCGCTCCAAGGCGCCGCTGCACAAGATCACCTGGCGGGCCTGCAGGCGGACCGATCGACCCTCGTGCAGGTAATCGATACTGTGATCGCGCGCCACCTGCCAGACCGAGGCGCCGCGCACATGCCGGGTGCCCGATTTTTCGAACTCAACCAGAAGTTCGCTGCCGGCCGCGTAGTCCGGGCCGAGAATCGAGAGGCGCCGCGGATCGCAGCGTTCGAGCCCCCGGTAGATCTGGCCGCCCGCGGATGCCTGTTCGTCGAGCAGATCCACCGAGAGGCCTGACCGCGCCGCAGCGATGGCGGCGGCCAATCCGGCCGGGCCGGCACCGACGACGGCGACATCGACCGCTTCAGCCGACATTCGCCGCACTCAGGTCGCTGTCCGGCAGGGCCCGCAGCCCCTCCTGGCTACGAACCACCATCCCGGGTCGGACGGCCACCAAGCAGGCCTGACGGCTTCCCACCCCGTCCACTTCGACTAGGCAGTCGAAGCAAGCCCCCATCATGCAAAAAGGCGCCCGGGGCGCACCACTGACCGGAGTTGCGCGAAACCGCTCGATACCGGCGGCAAGCAACGCCGCAGCCAGCGACTGCGCCAGCGGCACCTGGAGTGGTTCTCCGTTGAACTCGATGGTGACCAGTTCGTGCTGTGCGGCATCGGCGAGCGTCTTGAAAAGAGCGGTGGAGCAGGGGTTCATCGATGATTTAGTGTGGCAGTACAGCCGCAGAAAGCGGGGTCTTGAAACGCTCACCGGAAAAGACATCCAGGCCATCAGGTGGCGGACCGCCGGCCATCCAGGGAGCGATGCAATGTGCATGGATGGCCGACAGTGTGACTCCGCTGTGGCAGGTGGCGACGAATGCGCCCGGGCAACTGGGCGACTCCTGGTACACCGGGTAGCCATCAAGACTCAACACGCGCAGAGCGCCCCAAGCGCGCACCAGGTTGAGGCCAGCCAGTTGCGGGAATGCCTCGATGGCCCGGCGAGCGATACGGGCCAGTACGTCGTTGGTGGTGAAGTCGTTGAAGCCGACCTCTTCGATCGAGTCGCCGATCTGCACCGATCCCTCCTCGGTCTGGCGCACATGCAGCGTGGGGTAGTCTAGGAAGCGCGCAGTGCGCTCGCTGACCAGCATCTGCCCCCTTTGCGGTCGCACTGGGGCCTGCAAGCCGACCTGCGCGGCCAACACCGGGTTGCCCAGGCCGGCGGCGAGCACGATCCTGGGCGCCTGCACCGTGCCAGACCGGGCCTGCACGGTGAACAAGCCTGGCCGGTGGGTGATGCTGGTGATCATCTGGTTGGTGAATGTGGCGACGTTCATCCGGGAGCAAGCACCATGCAGGGCGCGCAGCAGTTTGAGGGGATTGACGTCGCCATCCATCGGACAGTAGCTGGCCCCGAAAACGTTAGGTCCGACCTGCGGCAGGCGCGCTTTCAGCGCCGCGTGGTCCA
>CAIPGJ010000093.1 GCA_903864555.1 uncultured Pseudomonadota bacterium
GGTTCTCCACCACCACCTGCTGACCCAGTCGCTCTCCGAAGGGCGGTGCGACAATGCGGGTGAACACATCGACGCCCGCCCCGGGCGGAAAGGGCACCACCAGCCTGAGCGGCTTTGCGGGGAAAGCCTGCCCCCAGGCGGCAAGCGGCAATAGGCCGGCCACCATGACCACTGTCATTTGCCTGCGCCAATGCTTGTTCATGCTATTCCTCCTTTGAAGCCGGCACACCGGCGAGCTGCGGAAGATGAGACTTGGTCATCCCTGTTTTCCTCAAGATTGTAATGGGTCCATTTCCGGGCGTGCCAAGAGGACTGCACACAAACGCAACCCAAGATCCGCTGGCGCGATGCGTTGAATCTGCCCGGCTACTGCGGTGCCAGCCCGATGCGCGCCACCAGCTTGCGGTGCAGTTCGATTTCCTCACTGATGAGGCGGCTGAATTCCTGTGGAGATGAAGCCACCGGGAGGAAGCGCTCATCCAGGAACTTTCTGCGAATCGCCGGATTCTCGAACATCTTCACGACCTCGCTGCGGATGCGTGCAACCTGCGCGGGTGCGGCGCCGGCAGGGAACCACAGTCCGTACCAGAGCACGTAGTTGGCGCCCTTGATGCCGGCTTCTTCCATGGTGGGCACATCGGGCATGTCGCTGATGCGCGAGGGTGCTGTCACGGCCAGCGCGCGCAGTTTGCCGGACTGCACGTGCTGGAACACGATGGGCGGGGAGAAGAAACTCAGTTCCACGCGGCCTGAAAGGAGATCGCTGAACGCCTGTCCCACGCCCTTGTAGGGCACATGGATGATGTCGATGCCAGCCACGTTCTTGAACAGTTCGGCGGTCAGGTGCGAGGCCGAACCGCTACCGCCCGACGCAAAGGAGATCCTGCCTGGTTGCGCCCTGGCCAGTGCGATCAGTTCGGCCGTGGACTTTGCCGGCACGGTGGAATGCACCACCATGACCGAGCCCACGCCGCGTGCCATCTGTGTGATGGGCGTGAAATCCTTGACCGGGTCGTAGGGCAGTGACTTGCTCAGGCTGGGCAGGCTTGCGAAGCTCGACGAATTGAGCAGGATCGAATAACCATCCGGCGCTGATTTGGCCACGGCATCATTGCCGATGGCACTGCCGGCGCCGCCGCGGTTGTCGACGATCATGTTCTGGCCGGTGGAGGCGAGCATGTGTTGCGCCAGGGTGTGCGCAATGACGTCATTGGGGCCGCCGGCCACATAGGGCACCACCAGCCGGATGGGCTTTGACGGGTAGTCGCGTTCTGCGGGCTGCTGGGCGGAACTGCCCGTAGCAAACAATGCCAGTGCTGCACTGGCCAGGAGTGGTATGGCAAACCGCATGTCTTCCCCCCTTTGTTTTTGCCTGTCCTCATGGGTCGGCAGAGCTCCGGTCTTTGCCGGATGTTTCTATTCAGCCACAGTGGGCAATGTGCCCCGATGGATGGGGGATTCTATCTTCTTGCCGGGATGGACAGTTGCATCGGTTTGTGTGCAGTCCTCCTGGCACGCCCGGAAACGGACCCATTACAATCATGGCGACAACAGGGGTGACCAAGTATCACCTTCCGCAGCTCGCCGGTGTGCCGGCTTCAAAGGAGGAGTGGCATGAACAAGCATTGGTGCAGGCAAATGACAGCGGTCATGGTGGCTGGCCTGTTGCCGCTTGCCGCCTGGGGGCAGGCTTTCCCCGCAAAGCCGCTCAGGCTGGTGGTGCCCTTTCCGCCCGGGGCCGGCGTCGATGTGTTCACCCGCATTGTCGCACCGCCCTTCGGCGAGCGACTGGGTCAGCAGGTGGTGGTGGAGAACCGCGGTGGTGCCAGTGGCGTGATTGCCGCCGAGCAGATCATGAAGGCCGCCCCGGATGGTTACACCACCATGATGGCCACAGCAAGCATGCTGACCGTTTCCCCGGCCATGAAAAAGCTTCCCTACAACGTAGAGCAGGATTTCACCTACATTACCCAGACCGGCGCCACCAACATGATCCTGGTGGTGCGGCCGGAACTTCAGGTGCAGAACCTGCGCCAGTTCATCGATCTGGTGAAATCCCGGCCGGGCAAGGTCACCTATGCCTCCACCGGCACCGCCACGCCGCCGCACATGGCGGCCGAGCTGCTGAAACTGCGTGCCGGAATCAACCTCGTGCACGTGCCCTACAAGGGAAGCAGTCCGGCCATGACCGATCTTATCGGCGGGCACGTGGATGCCTTCTTTGTGAATATGGAATCCTCGCTGCCGCTGATCCGCAGTGGCAAGTTGCGGCCGCTGGCCGTGACCAGCTACCGGCGCAACGAGCAGACCCCGGAGGTGCCCACCATGGGAGAAGCCGGATTCAGCGATTTTGTCGCGGGCAATACCTGGTACGGCCTGGTCGGGCCGGCACGCATTCCGGCCGAGGTGGCCGAGCGCCTGTACTCGGAACTGGTGAAGGTGCTGCGCGCCCCGGAC
>CAIPGJ010000094.1 GCA_903864555.1 uncultured Pseudomonadota bacterium
ATGCCGTGGCCCAGGCCATGGTGAAGGCGGGTGCCACCATACTGCGGCTGGCCGAAGTCGAGCCCAGCCTGGATGAAATCTACCGTCGCTACTTCGAGGGACTCCATGGCAAGGCGTAGCGGATCACCGTTCAAGGGCAGCGGCATCGTCTTTGCAAAGGAATTCTCCGACCATCTGCGCAGCCCGCGCATGCTGGTGCTGGAGTGGCTGATCCTGCTGACCGGCATCGGCGCGGTGTTCATGGCCATCCAGGGCCTGCGCACCACCACCGCCTCCGACCCCTTCCTGTTCCTGCGCCTGTTCACTGATGCGCGCGAGGGTATGCCCTCCTTCCTGGCGGTGCTGGCCTTCCTGATCCCGCTCATGGCCATCGGCCTGGGCTTTGACAGCATCAATGGCGAATTCAACCGCCGCACCATGAGTCGCGTGCTGGCCCAGCCCATCTATCGCGATGCCCTGCTGCTGGGCAAGTTCGGTGGCGCGCTGGCCACTCTGGCCGTGGGCCTGTTGACCCTGTGGCTGCTCATCATCGGCCTGGGCCTGTTCCGCCTGGGGGTGCCGCCCAGCGGCGAGGAAGTCGGCCGCGGCCTGGTATTCCTGTCCATTGCCGTGGCCTATGGCGCGGTCTGGCTGTCGGTGGCCATGCTTTGTTCAGTGGTCTGTCGCTCGCCGGCCACTGCGGCATTGGCGGCCCTGGGCGTGTGGCTGCTGCTCAGCCTGATCTGGCCGCTGATCGCCCGTTTCATCGCCGACATCGTCTACCCGCCCACGGAGCTGGCCTTGCTGCTGGGCATCCCGAATCCGCAGCAGATCGAGTTCCAGCAGTTGCTCGCGCGTTTTTCGCCAAGCACCTTGTTCGGCGAGGCGGTGGTGGGCATGCTGCAGCCGGCGACGCGCACTTTTGGTGTGGTGTTCGCCAACCAGGTGCAGGGTGCGGTGGCGGGTGCGCCGTTGTCCTTCAGCCAGAGCCTGCAACTGGTGTGGCCGCAGTTCACCGGTCTGCTCGCCAGTGCCATCCTGGTGTTTGCCGCGTCCTACATGAGCTTTCAGCGTCAGGAAGTGCGCGCCTGATTCGAACGCCCGCGCCCTGGCTGTCGCCGGGGCGCCTGACGGACCATAATGCGGTTTCCCGGCGCACCGTCGCCGCCAACCCCATCGAGCGAGGCCGTCCATGATCCCTTTCCCCTGTTCAGGCTTGCATGGCCTGCGCCTTGTGCTGGCTGCCATGGCGGTGTTGCTGTCCTCGGTGGCGCTTGCCCAGAACTATCCGGTCCGCCCGGTCCGCTTCATCGTGCCCTTTCCGCCGGGTGGCGGCACCGACGTGCCGGCGCGGCTGATCGCGCCCAGGCTGGCCGAGGGCCTTAACCAGCAAATGGTGGTGGATAACCGCGCCGGGGCCAATGGCATCCTCGGTACCGACGCTGCGGCCAAGGCGGCGCCCGATGGCTACACCATCCTCATAGTGCCGAGCGGCCACACCATCAATCCCAGCCTGTACAAGAAGCTGCCCTTCGACACGGCAAAGGACCTGGCGTCCATTTCGCTGATTGCCAACGGGGCCTACATGCTGGTGGCGAACAATGCCCTGCCGGTGAAGACCGTGGCTGACCTGATCGCCATGGCCAGGGCCAAACCCGGTGCCATGCTCTACGGTTCCGGGGGCGTGGGCAACGGCAATCACCTGGCGGGCGAACTGCTCAACATCAGGGCCGGGATCAAGCTCGAACATGTGCCCTACAAGGGCGGCGGGCCGTTGATGAACGACCTGCTGGGCGGACATATTGCCGTGATGTTTGCTGCAGTGGGCACACTGGCCCCGCAGGTGCGCTCAGGCAAGATGCGCGCGCTGGGCGTGAGCACCGCCACGCGCAGCCTGGCCTTCCCTGATGTGCCGACGCTGGCCGAGGCAGGCGTGACCGGTTATGAACTGAACGGCTGGTATGCCCTGCTGGCACCGGCCGGCACGCCGGCCGTAATCATCGACCGGCTCAGCCGCGAAACCGCGCGCGTGGTGGCCCTGCCTGAGGTGAAGGACAGGCTGATCAACGGCCTTGGGCTGGAGCCGGTGGGTGGCAAGCCGGCAGAACTCGATGTCCTGATTCGCGCAGAGTTGCGCAAGTGGGACGAATTGATCAGAACACTGGGCATTACCGCCGACGCGATGTGAGCCAAGGAAACACTGAGCAAGTCTTGAATCGAGGATCACCGCTCAACTGTTTCCTCTGACGTGGGGGATAGGCAAGGGGGCGCAGCCCACTTGTTCAGTGCTTCCCTAATTGCCTGGAGTGAAGGGGCCTGTCTGACTTGCCGGCGGGCTGCCCATCGGCTGCCACCGGCCCCGCCATCAGCTGGAAAGTTGTCAGCGTGCCTGTTGCACCAGCAAGGCGCTCAGCGCGGACACATCCTGCAGCGAGCCGACCCGGCGGGCCATGTCCAGCACCCGGCGTGCTGATTCGGCTGGCAGCACCACCCCTGCG
>CAIPGJ010000095.1 GCA_903864555.1 uncultured Pseudomonadota bacterium
GGCAAGGCCAACCCGGGCAAGATCAATTTCGGCGTTTCAGGCCTGGGCAGCACCCAGCATCTGCACGCCGTGTGGATGCACAGCATGATGGGCTCTGAGCCCACCTACATCGCCTACAAGGGCGTTGGCGCCATGCTCCCCGACCTGATGGCGGGCAGGGTGGACGTGGGCATCGCTTCCATCGCCGCATCCATGGGCCAGGTGAAGGCGGGCAAGATACGCATGCTGGCCTATGGCGCAAAGGAGCGTTCCCCAGCGGTGCCGGACGTCCCGACCGTCGCCGAGCAGGGCGTGCCCGAATTCGAGTACCTGTCCTGGCTCGGGATCATCGCGCCCGGCTCGACGCCGGCTCCGCTGGTGGCCCGCATCAGCACCGAGCTGGCCAAGGCGGCCCGCCAGCCCGATGTGATCGCGCAACTGGCCAAGGAGGCCACCTCTGTCGTGGGCTCCACGCCGCAGGAGTTCCAGCGCCAGATCAACTCGGAGGTCGAGCGCTGGAAGGCGCTGGTGCAGAAGACCGGCTTCAAGTTCGAGGAAAACTGAGTTTGCCGGGCAATCGAACCTGAACGAAACCATCCATCTGTCGGAGCAATAAATGGCTGCGTCACATCGCCGCATCCTTGCCTTGCTGTCCTTCTTTGCGTTCCTGGCCTGCGGCCAAGCGCTGGCGCAGAAGCCAGCGGGCCTGCCCGGCGGCTATCCCTCAAAGCCGGTGAAAGTGACCATCGGTGCGGCGCCGGGTGGCGGAACCGACATCCTCGGCCGCCTGGTATTCGGCAAGCTCGGAGAGGTCTGGGGCAGTTCGTTCGTGCTGGAGAACATGGCGTCCGGCCTGGGTGGTGTGTTGGCGCTGGAAGCAACCTCCAAGGCGCCCGCCGATGGTTACACGCTGCTGGTCACGACGGGCAGCTCGTTCCTGAGCGCGGCCTTCGCCTCCCAGCCAACGGTCGATGTGCGCAAGGCCATTGCGCCCATCGCGCAATTCACGGTGGCCTGCCTCATCGTCGCGTACAACCCGTCTCAGCCCTACAACAACCTGAAGGAATTCATTGTCTATGCCAAGGCCAATCCCGGCAAGGTGAATTACGGCATCAGCGGACTGGGCTCATCGGCGCACCTGTCAGGCGAACTGATGCAGCACATGGCCAACTTCAAGATGACCGCGGGTCCCTACAAGGGCGCAGGACAGAGCGTCATTGACGCGGTCGGCGGACGGATCGAACTGGTCATCGGCAGCGTGACGGCACTTGCACCCTATGTGAAAAGCGGCAAACTGAAATCGCTGGGCATCACCTCCGGGGTGCGCATGCCGTCCGTGCCGGATTTCCACACGCTGGCAGAGTCAGGGATCCCCGGCTTTGATTACGCGGGCTGGTTCGGTGCAGTCGCGCCGGCGGGCATTCCCCAGCCGATTGCGCTGGCGCTGAACCAGGGCATCCAGCGCGTCATCAACCTGCAGGACATGCAGCAGACGCTGCTGAAGGGCGGCTCTGATCCGGTGACAGGTTCCGTGGAGCAGTTCAGGGCGACCATGCTCAATAGCCTGGAGAAGACGGACATCGTGCTCAAGGCTACCGGGCTGAAGCTTGAATAGAGAACGCCTCTAAGGCGCGCGATAAGCGGCGAGCTCGGCAATCATCTCGGTGCCACTCTCATCCGGTGCGCGTCCGATCCAGACCAGGCGCACCACCTGTTTCACCCGGGGCGAGTACCACAGGCGGTAGCGCACTTCGGCGCGGACGGCTTCGCCTTCAACGTAACGCAGCGTGCCCTCGAGGCGTGCCGCCTCGAATTCACCTGCGGGGACGCGGACGCGCTCCCAGCCTGCGACGGCCATTTCGTAGCGCCGCACGCGGCCGGCCTGGCGCGCCGCATCACCGCCCTGCCACGGAAATTCCCATTGCAGCTTGCTGCCGGTCTGCAACTGCGCGGGCAGGTAGGCCGCGTGCATGAAGAATCCAGGGAAGCGGGTGTTGGCATGCGAGGGGTGCTTTGCTTCGACAATGCCGAGGAACCAGGTGGTGGCTTGTGCGCCAGTCGGCACCCAGGTCATGTTTGCGCCAACCTGCCCCTGTGCCTGCGGCATGGTTTGGTAAAGCAACTGACCAGCCTTGCCCCATTGCGGCCCGAAGGAAATATCGTAGGCCCAGGTGGCATTGGCCGGCACCGGCAGTACATGCGGTGCGGCTGGAATCAGGTTTGCGGCAAGGGCGGGATAGGCACGCGCCGGATCAATTTTTGCCGGCAGGCGCGTCGGTGCATTAGCGGAGGGCGTTCCCTGCAGCGTCTCACGCACGCGTCCGGCGACCTCCCGGGTAACGAGGTGCAATCGCGCAAGCGCGGCAGCAAGCGCGTTCTGCCCCTCTCCCTGTTGCGTTGCCGGGGCAGCCTTGGCGGGAGCAACGGACTTTTCGGCGACCGCCGGGGAGGGCTGCGGAGACAGCAGCACGCGTATCAAAAGCGCGACACCGATGATGGAGACAACAATCAGCAGGGCGATGAAGCCCA
>CAIPGJ010000096.1 GCA_903864555.1 uncultured Pseudomonadota bacterium
ATGGTGTTCTCCTTCCTGCTCGGATCGAACGTGCTGGTGGAGAAGGTGTTTGCCTGGCCCGGAATAGGCTCCTACGCCATCGAGGCGCTGGTGGCCTCGGACTATGCCCCGGTACAGGGCTTCGTGCTGGCGATGGCGCTGTTGTATGTGCTGCTCAATCTGGCGATCGACGTGGCTTACTGCGTCATCGATCCGCGTGTCGGGCTGGAGCAGTCCTGATATGACTGATAACAATCATTTTTTCTAATCAATGATGACGATGTTAGGCATTCGAAAATGACTACATTGTCCGGATCATCGGAGGGCTTTCGCCATTTCCGCTACGTGATGGGGGAGAACCTTGTCACGCTGTTTGCCTTCGTGCTGTTTTTTGCCTTTGTGTTCGTCGCGCTGTTCGGCGGCTGGCTCGCCCCGCATGACCCCATGGCCAGCAACACCGCGGTGGCGCTGAAGCCACCGTCCTGGCAGCACTGGTTCGGCACCGATTCGCTGGGGCGCGACATCTTCTCCCGCATCCTGGTCGCCACCCGGCTGGACTTTGGCATAGCCCTCTCCGCGGTGGCACTGTCCTTCGTGGTTGGAAGTTTCTTCGGCTGCTGCGCCGGCTTCTACGGTGGCTGGTGGGACCGCATCACCGGCCGGCTGGGGGACACCATCATGGCCTTTCCGCTGTTTGTCCTGGCCATGGGCATCGTTGCGGCGCTGGGCAATACCGTTTTCAATATCGTGCTGGCCACTGCCATCATCAACCTGCCCTTCTACCTGCGCGTATCGCGCACCGAGGTCAACGTGCGGCGCAATGCCGGCTTCGTCGAGGCGGCAAGGCTGGCAGGCAATTCCGACCTGCGCATCCTCGCCGTGCATCTGTTCCCCAATGTGCTGCCGCCGATGATGGTGCAGATCTCCCTCAACATGGGCTGGGCGATCCTGAATGCCGCCGGACTGTCCTTCATCGGCCTGGGCGTGCGTCCGCCGACGCCCGAATGGGGAATCATGGTGGCCGAAGGCGCGACCTACATCATTTCCGGCGAATGGTGGGTGGCGCTGTTTCCCGGTGCCGTGCTGATGATTGCGGTGTTCTGCTTCAATCTGCTGGGCGACGGACTGCGCGACCTGATCGATCCACGGAGGCGCACATGAACGCGCAGCAGGCGGCCGGTTCTGCGGTCGAGGCGCCGGTACTGAAGGTGCAGGGGCTGGGTCTGGAGTTCCGCACCCGCTCAGGCATCGTGCATGCCCTGGAACAGGTCGACTTCGAACTGGCCCGGGGCGAGATGCTGGGCGTGGTGGGCGAATCCGGTTCGGGCAAGTCGGTGATGTGTTTCTCGGTGCTGGGCATTTCCGATGCGGCGGCGCGCGTGACGGCCGGCAGTGCGGTGTTCGGCGGCATGGATCTGCTGCGCGCCAGCGAGTCCGAGCTGGCACGGGTGCGTGGTCGGGAGATTTCCATGATCTTCCAGAATCCCCGCACCGCGCTCAATCCCATACGCAAGGTCGGCCGGCAGATCGAAGATGTGCTGCGCCGGCACACCACGACGCTGGCGGACCAGTTGCAGGAACGCGCCATCGCGGCACTGGCGCAGGTGCGCATACCTGATCCGGCACGCCGTTACCACGCCTACCCCTTCGAACTGTCAGGCGGGCAGTGCCAGCGCGTCATGATTGCCCTGGCGCTGGCCTGCAATCCGGCGTTGCTGATCGCGGACGAGCCGACAACCGGCCTGGATGTGACCACCCAGGCGGCCATCATGGATCTGATTGCGGAAATGTCGCGTGAGCGCCAGATGGCCACCATCCTCATCACCCATGACCTGGGGCTTGCAGCCGATTACTGCGATCGTATTGCCGTGATGCATGCCGGCCACCTGATCGAGACCGCGCCCACCGCCGAGTTGTTCCGCGCGCCGCGCCACCCCTACACGCAAAAACTCATCAGCGCGACGCCCTACGGCGCCACTGCGCTGGAGGAACTGGCTTCCATACCGGGCAATCTGCCGGACCTGCGCCGTGGCGACCTGCCCGCCTGCCGTTTCAGCGAACGCTGTCCGCATGTGCAAGCCGCCTGCGGACAGGTGCTGCAGGCGGTGCAAGTGGCCGGCCGCCACACCGTGAGTTGCTGGAATCCGCAATGAGCGCCCTTCTCGAGTTGCAATCGCTGAAGAAGCTCTATCCGGTGGGCAAGACCGGCCGGGTGCAGCACCTGCTGCATGCCGTGGATGATGTGTCACTCACCATCGCACCTGGTGAAAGTGTCGGTCTGGTGGGAGAGTCCGGTTGCGGCAAGTCGACGCTGGCGCGTCTGGTGTCGCGGCTGATCGACCCCTCCTCGGGCAGCATCCGTTATGAGGAGCGTGACCTGGCCCTGGAGCCGGCGGCGCGCTTCTCCCGTTCGCCCTTGCGCAATCGCATCCAGATGGTGTTCCAGGATCCAACGGACAGCCTCAACCCGCGTTACACCTCCTTCGAGACGATCGCCGAATCGGTGCGGCTGCTGGCCGGCGTCCGTGATGCGGGCGAGGTGCGTAGCCGCGTCGAGGCCGCCGCCGCCCAGGTGGGCCTGCCGCATGAATTGCTGCCGCGTTTTCCGCACCAGCTCTCCGGCGGCCAGAAGGCGCGCGTGGGTATCGCACGCGCCATCTCCGTCCGTCCGCAGCTGCTCATCCTCGACGAGCCGACCGCGGCACTGGATGTCTCGGTGCAGGCCATCATCCTGCATCTGCTGGCGAAGCTGCGGGCCGAGCTGGGGATGTCCTACCTGTTCGTCTCGCATGACCTGAACATCGTGCGCCTGCTGTGCCACCGGGTGGTGGTGATGTACCTGGGCAAGGTGGTGGAGAGCGGGCCGGTGGAGCAGGTATTCAATTCACCGCTGCATCCCTATACACGCGCCCTCATCGATGCGATTCCCAAGGGTGGCGCGGCAGGTCGGCCAAAACCCGAGGCTGATGCGGCTGTGGCCACCATGGTGTCCGGTGACCCCATGAGCCCGGTGGATCCTGATCCCCACACCTGCCGCTTCTTCGGTCGTTGTCCGCAGTCCGGCGGGCGCTGCAATATCGAAATGCCGGTGTTGCAGGCGCTGCGGCCCGGACAGGACGCAGCCTGTCATTTCCCCCTGGCCCCGGCAACAGGCAAGGTCTGAATCGGGAAAGGCGTCCGGTGGTGGATGGCCGTCTGATGTCGCGGGCTCGGCGGGCCGTCGGTGCTCAGCGCTCAGTGTTCAGCGTTTGGGCAGATTCTTGGTGAGCTCGAGGTAACGCTTCTTGTCCTCGTCGTACTTGGCGTTGATGGTTGCGACCTGTTTTTTCTTTGCGTCCAGCAGCTCCTGCTGGTTCTTTAGCTCGATTTCGTTGTTGCGCACGTCCTGCTGCAGCTTGGGCGGAAGTCCCTTCTTGACGTAGAACTCCTTTTCGTCTTCGAGGGTCTTCTGGCGCTTTA
>CAIPGJ010000097.1 GCA_903864555.1 uncultured Pseudomonadota bacterium
CCGAAGGCCACCATCACCGGCTTGGGCGTGCCCTTGACGATCTCGATGTACTCGGCCATCTGCGCCGGGGTGTTGGTGCTCTGCTTGGAGCGCAGGATCACCATGTCGATGTTCGGGTCGGCCAGCACCAGGCGCAGCGCATTGTTGGACACGCTGGTGCCGTCACGGCTGGTCTGCCCGGAGATGTCCACCGGGTTCGCTGCCGAGGCAAAGCCGGGCAGGATGGCCTTCAGCTTGGTCAGGGTTTCCGGCTGCAGGTCGGGCATGGTGATGCCGGTGGCGTCGGCACGGTCGGCCACCAGCACGCCGGCGCCGCCGGAACCGGTGACCACGGCCAGGCGGTTGCCCGCAGGCAGCTTGCCGCTGCGGAAGGCGCGCGCGATGTCCACCACGTCATTGGCGTCGGCGATCTCGATGAAGCCGCCGGCCTTGAAGGCGGTGCGGTAGAGGTCGTAGCTGGCGGCCAGGCTGGCGGTGTGCGAGGCGGCCGCCTTCATGCCGGAGGAGGTGTTGCCCACCTTCCACACCAGGATGGGCTTGCCCACTTCCAGGGCGCGCTTGCCGATGCGGGTGAGACGCTCGCCGTCGGCGATGCCCTCGATGAAGGTGGTGACCACCTTCACTTCGGGCAGCTCCAGGTAGTACTCGAGGAAGTCGAGGATGTTGAGATCGATGCTGTTGCCGATGGAGCAGATGTAGTTGAAGCCCATGCCGGCGCGCTCGACCGCGCTGACCATGGTGAGGCCGAAGCCGCCGCTCTGGGTGACCATGGCCACCGGGCCGCGGGTGATGTCCTGGTACTGGAAGCCCGAGCCGAAGCCGGCGTGCATGTTCCCCAGCAGGTTGATGAAGCCCAGGCAGTTGGGGCCGACCACGCGCATGCCGCTTTTCTGGATGGCGACCTTGAGTTCCTCTTCCAGCTTGAGGCCCTCGGCGCCGATCTCCTTGAAGCCGGAGGACAGGATGATGGCAAAGGGGATGCCCTTCTGACCAGCCTGCTCGACGACGCTGGCCACCAGCTTGGAATTCACCGCGACGATCATCAGGTCGGGTGTCTCGGGCAGGTCGAGCACCGAGGCGTAGCAGGCGGTGCCGCGGATGTCCTTCAGGCGCGGGTTGATCGGGTAGACCTTGCCCTGGTAGCCGAACTCGGTGAGGAAGCTGACCGGCTGGCCGCCGATGCTGGCCTTGTTGTCGGATGCGCCGACGACGGCGATGGAGCGGGGGCTGAACAGACGGGACAGATCAGCGCGGGATGTGTTTGCAGCGGAAGTGGAAGTCACCTGTCCTCCTGGACATTCAAGGTTGTCGGTCGCGGGGCCGGACGGCGCGGCAAGCGTGCCCGGACGGCTGCTACGGGATCGCGGCGCGGTCACAAGCGGCTCCACCGGTGTTTGCACGGGTGAAGGCCGCACGCGCGGCCATCTGTAAAGTCGTGCAATTTTAAAGCAAGGGCGGCCCGCAGTGGGGTGGCCCCGGGAAACGGCGGAATAGCGCACCGCAAGGGTGCAACCGCAGCGCAACATTCGCGTGTTGGCAGCGCGCTGCAATGCACCCGCCAGGCACAGCGGCCGTCACGGTTTCGGACCCCAGCCGCCAGCGAAACGCCAGGGTGCCGCTGATAGAATACTTCGGTATACCATCCGCACCCCGGCAAGCCCGGCATTCCAGAACACCGCAAGGAGCACAGCATGGCCGAAGAATATGATGTCATCGTAGTGGGCAAGGGCAACGCCGCCCTGTGCAGCGCCGTCTCGGCGCATGAAAACGGCGCCAAGGTCCTCGTCCTGGAGGCCGCCCCCGAAGACGAATCCGGCGGCAACAGCCGCTTTGCCGGCGGCGTGATGCGCTTTGCTTACAACGATGCCGAAGACCTGCGCAAAGTCACCGAAATCACCGACAAGGAAATCGAAGAGGCCGATTTCGGCACCTTCACGCAGGACGAGTTCTTCGACAGCATGTACAGCCTGACCAGCTTCCGCACCGACCCGGACTTGTGCGAAACCCTGGTGACGCAGAGCCAGGATGTCATGACCTGGCTGCGCAGCAAGGGCGTGAAGCTGGTGCTCAACTACGGCCGCCAGTCGGCCATGGTGAACGGCAAGCGCAAGTTCTTCGGCGGCCTGCCCATCGAGGCCAACGGCGGCGGCGCCGGCCTGGTGCAGATGATGGACGCTGCGGCGAAGAAGCTGGGCATTCCGGTTTCGTACGAGAC
>CAIPGJ010000098.1 GCA_903864555.1 uncultured Pseudomonadota bacterium
CAGCTTTGTGGACATCCAGACCGACGTCTGCATCGTGCCACCGAACTCCTTTGCGCTGGCCCGTACGATCGAGTACTTCCGGATCCCGCGCGACATCCTCACGGTCTGCCTGGGCAAGTCCACCTACGCCCGCTGCGGCATCATCGTCAACGTCACCCCCTTCGAGCCGGAGTGGGAAGGCTATGTCACGCTGGAGTTCTCCAACACCACGCCATTGCCCGCCAAGATCTACGCCGGCGAGGGCTGCGCCCAGGTGCTGTTCTTCGAGTCTGATGAAATCTGCGAGACGTCCTACAAGGATCGGGGCGGCAAGTACCAGGGGCAGTCGGGCGTGACGCTGCCGAAGATGTAGTGTCGGAAGAGGCGCAGGTCCGGCTTCATCCAGGCGGCAGCGCTAGCGGATCCGTGCTGCCGGCATAGAATGAACGGGGAATCCGGCTGACGTCCACAGCCGCGCGGACAGTCACCGGGCAGATTCAGGAAAAGAACAGTACGGCTTGCCACAGGCAAAGCCGACGCGACGAAGGAGGAGAAAATGGCTATCGAGCTCAAGCGCTCGGGCGCGCCGCTGGGGCACGAGATCTGCGGTGTGGACATTGCGGGAGGTGTCAGCGATGCCGATTTTGCCCAGATAGAGACGGCATTCAATGAGTGCGGCGTGGTGGTCATCCGCGACCAGCACCTGACCCCGGAGCAGCACATTGCCTTCAGTCGCCGCTTTGGCGATCTGGAGAAGTACCCGGTGGGCAAGTTCATTCTGCCTGGGCACAATGAGATCCTGGTGGTCTCGAACATCATGGAAGATGGCAAGCCCATCGGCCTGGTCGACGCCGGCAGGAACTGGCACAGCGACATGAGCTTCGTGGAGAAGCCGCCGCGCTGCTCGCTGCTCTATAGCCTGGAAGTGCCGCAGCAGGATGGCAAGGCGATCGGTGATACCCGGTTTGTCAGCACCTCTGCCGCCTGGGATGGTTTGTCCGAAGACATGAAGCAGCGCCTGGCGGGGCTCAAGGCGCTCAACAGCTTCAGAACCTATTCCGGCAAGAAGAACGACGGACGCGAGGACGATGGCAAGGGCATGCCCGATGTCGTGCATCCGCTGGTGCGCACCCATCCGCTTACCGGCAGGATGTGCCTCTATCTGAGCCAGTCGGTCACTGTGAAGATCGGCGATCTGGACGATGTCGGGACAGCGAACCTGATCAAGGACATCATTGCCCACATCACACGGCCCGAATACAGCTATCGCCATAACTGGCGTGTGGGCGACCTGGTGATCTGGGACAACTGTTCCAGCATGCACAAGGCCGTGTTTGACTATGCTTTGCCGCTGAGACGGCGCATGCACCGCACCACGGTGATGGGGACGCGTCCGTTCTGAGCGCTTAGTGCCCGGTGCGTTGTGCGTGGTCCGGCGTCGCGAGTGCATCCCGCGGGTGGCTGATTGGCGGCCTGCATCGGCGAAGGCTGAAATGATCAAACAGAAGCAAGCAGAAGCAGCAGGTAGAGGTGGTCACAAGAACTGCCCTCAACCAGGAAGCACCACAAAGGAGAAATCTGAGATGAATCGTTTTGCCTGTTTCATGCGCCTGCTGTCGACGGCATTTTTCATGGTCTGCAGCGGGGCGGTTCTGGCGCAGGCCTTTCCGGCCAAGCCGCTGCGGCTGGTGGTTCCCTACCCCACCGGCACCACCACCGACCTGCTGGGCCGGATCATCTCGCCCAAGATGTCATCCACGCTGGGCCGGCCCATTGTGGTGGAGAACCGGGGCGGGGCGAGCGGCACGGTAGGCGCCCAGCTCGTGGCGACCTCCGCGCCCGATGGCTATACCCTCATGCTGGGCACCGGCGCCATCATTGCCGCCAACGAGGCGCTGATTCCCAAGCTGAGCTACAACCCAGCGCGCGATTTTGCCGCCGTGGGCGGCATTGCCCAGAACCCGCAGATCCTCACGGTGGGTGCCGGCACCGGCATCCGGACCATGGCGGAACTCGCGGAATTCCTGAAGAAGAATTCCGGCAAGGCGGCATTCGGATCCACCGGCATCGGCGGCACACCGGCGCTGGCCGGGGCGGCGCTGGCGCATCTCCTGGGCGTCAAGGTCAGCCACGTGCCCTATGGCAGCCCTGCGCAGGCGCTATCCTCGCTGCTGAGTGGCGATATCACCTTCATGTTCTACGGCAGCATCGGCATCCTGCCGATGGTGAAGGCGGGGCAGTTGCGGCCACTCGCCACCGGTGGCACCGGCAGGAGCGGCCTCTTTCCCGACCTGAGAACGATGATGGAACTGGGCTACGACGATTTCTCAGCCACCTCCTGGTTCGCGGTTTACGTGCCGGCGCAGACACCCCGGCCGGTCATTGACGTGCTGGCTGCAGCATTGAATGCCTCGCTGACCGACCCCGATACTTCCGGCAAGCTGGTGCAGGGCGGCCTTGACCCCATGATCAGCACGCCCGAGGCGCTGACCGCTTTCGGTGCGAAGGA
>CAIPGJ010000099.1 GCA_903864555.1 uncultured Pseudomonadota bacterium
CTGCACGGGGGCCTGTGTCGGATGGATGAGAGGGGCAGTTCGGTAAGCGAGCGCCGGTTGCGGCCGCCCAATGGTGTGGGGGGATGCGACTTCGTGCGCAGGCGGCCGGATTTTACGCGGGTCGGCTGCGTCCCAAGGTGAAACGCCGGAACGGACTGCGGGCGACCCGCGGTGCATCGGCCATGAGCCATTCGGGAGGGGCAGCGTCAAAGGGGCAGGGCCGATGCGGCGGTTTGCCGGCGCAGAATGGGATGCACCTTGCAATTCGCCGGGTTGCCCCCACTTACAGCTCACCTTTATTCGGGAGTCGCCATGCGCAAGCTGCTTTTGGTTCTGATGGCCGTCGCCACGATTGCCCTGGCTGGCTGCGGCTACAACGACATCCAGACCATGGACGAACAGGTGAAGTCCTCCTGGTCCGAAGTGCTGAACCAGTACCAGCGCCGCAATGACCTGGTGCCCAACCTGGTGAACACGGTGAAGGGCTTTGCTGCGCAGGAACAGCAGATCCTGATTCAGGTGACCGAAGCGCGTTCGCGTGTGGGCAGCCTCCAGGCCACGCCGGAACTGCTCAATGATCCGCAAGCCTTCCGGCGTTTCCAGGAAGCCCAGGCGGGCATGTCCAGCGCCCTGTCGCGACTGCTGGTGGTGTCGGAGAATTATCCTCAACTCAAGTCCGATGCCAATTTCCGCGACCTGCAGGCGCAGCTGGAAGGCACCGAGAACCGCATTGCCGTGGCCCGCAACCGCTACATAAAGTCGGTGCAGGAATACAACGTGCTGGTGCGCCAGTTCCCGGTGAACCTCACTGCCATGGTGTTCAAGTATCCGGTGCGGCCGAATTTCGCGGTCGAGGACGAAAAGGCCATTGCCCGTCCGCCGGCAGTCGACTTCGGCAAGCCAGCCCCCGCTGTGCCCGCGCCCGCAGTGCCTGCGCCGGCTGCCGGCGCGGCGAAGTAAACCTTGCCCGGGCCTGCCATGGCCATGAACCTGCATCCAGCGTTGCTGCGGCCCAGCCTGTCGGGCGGGCTGCCTGTCGCGGGCCCTGCCGGCCTTGTGCTGATCCAGTGGCTGCTGCTGTTTCTGCTGCTGATTGCCACCTGGGCTGGCCCGGTGCAGGCGGAAGTCGCGGTGCCGCCGCTGAAGACGGCGATCACCGATCTCACCGGCACGCTCACCGCTCAGCAGTCGGCTGACCTGGATGCTCGGCTGAAGGCCTGGGCGCAGCAAAAGGGCAGTCAGATTGCAGTGCTGATGGTGCCTACCACGCAACCGGAAACCATCGAGCAATTCTCCATCCGTGTTGCCGAGGCCTGGAAGATCGGGCGCAAGGGCACTGATGACGGCGTGATTGTTGTCGTCGCCAAGGAGGACCGCACGGTTCGTGTTGAAGTCGGTTACGGCCTGGAGGGGGCGATTCCCGATGCCATCGCCCGCCGCATCGTCGACGAGATCATCGTGCCGCGTTTTCGTGGTGGCGATTTCTACGGCGGCCTGTCAGAGGGCGTGACCCGCATCATCAAGCTGGTGGAGGGCGAGCAGTTTCCGGCGCCCGCCAATCCCCTGAAACGTCCGGGTAGCGGCATCGACCTGCAGATGGTGATGGGGCTGCTGGTGATGCTGGTGATGATCAACGGTGTTCTGGGTAAGATGTTTGGCCGCATTTTCGGCTCGGCCCTCGGTAGTAGTGGCGCCGGCGTGTTGGTGTGGCTGCTGCTCGGGTCGATTGCCGGCGGCATTGTGGTGGCCGTCATCGGCTTCATCATGTCGGTGGTGCTGGGCGGCTCGCGTGGCTACCTCCCCATCGGCATGGGGCATGGTGGCCGGGGCGGATTCGGCGGTGGCGGCTTTGGCGGTGGTGGTTTCGGCGGTGGCGGTGGCGGCTTTGGCGGCGGTGGCGCCTCGGGGAGATGGTGATGCTGATGCGATCGCTGCGGCACGTCTTCTTTTCCGACCGCGCGGTCGGTCGCGCATTTCCGGCGGCAGCGCTGGAACGAATCACGGCGGCCATCGCGGCATCGGAGAGCTGTCACAGCGGTGAACTGCGTTTTGTCGTGGAGTCCGCGCTGGCGCCACTGCAGGCCTGGCGGGGCCTGTCGGCCCGCGAGCGTGCCATCGAACTGTTCAGCGAGTTGCGCATCTGGGACACCGAGCACAACAATGGCGTGCTGATCTATCTGCTGCTGGCCGAGCAGAATGTGGAAATCCTGGCCGACCGCGGGGCTGCTTCGCGCATCCCGCCGGCCTGCTGGGAGGAAGTCTGCAAGGCCATGGAAACGGCCTTCCGTGAAGGACGGTTCGAGCCGGGGGTGCTGGAAGGACTGCAGCGCATCAGCAGCCTGCTGGAGGAGCACTTTCCGGCGCAGGCGGGGAACCCCAACGAATTGCCCGACCGGCCGCTGCTGCTTTGATCCGTGGTGGGGCCCGGCGTATATAAGCTGGTATCGCTGGCAGTGCGGCAATCACCAGTTCAGGGGAACGCTGAACTATCCGGGAAAAGATCCTCTTGTCCCGATGTATCTGGCCTGAAAACAGGTTTTTCAGAGACGCCCTGGGGGCATCAGTGGGCGTGTTTGTCCATGCCGATCAGGTGCAGGGAGTCCTGCTTTGCCTGATTGGCCTTGTGCAGCCGGATGATCAGGGCCATGACCACCGACACGAACAGGCCGAAGATCACGATGATGACGTTGATGTGCCAATGGCCACGGATCATGGCCGAGTACAGGGCCAGCATGATCAGGATGGAGATGTTCTCGTTGAAGTTCTGCACGGCGATGGAGTGGCCAGCCGACAGCAGCACGTGGCCGCGATGCTGCAGCAATGCATTCATGGGGACGACGAAGAATCCGGCCAGGCTGCCGACGATGATGAGCAGGCCGTAGACCAGCGGCAGATACTCGGTCAGGGTCATGGTCATGACCACGAAGCCCATGAAAACGCCGGCAGGCAGCACCATGAGGGATTTTTTCAGGGGAATCATCCGCGCGGCGAAGACTGCGCCCATGGCGATGCCCACGGCGGTAATGCCCTGGAGGATGGCGGCCTTGTCCAGCGGCATGCCCAGATGGCTGTCGGCCCAGCGCAGCACGATGAACTGCAGCGTGGCGCCGGCCCCCCAGAACAGCGTCGTCACGGCCAGCGAGATCTGGCCGAGCTTGTCGCGCCACAGGGTGACGAAGCAGACGAAGAAGTCCTGCGTCAGCACCAGCGGATTGCGCGGCTGGCGCTCATAGCGCGCGCCGGTGTCGGGAATGTACAGGTTGAACAGGGCGGCCAGCAGGTAGAAGCCGCCGATGACCAGCATGGCCGCCTCGGAAGGCGAATCAATGCCGGTGGTGAACATCGGCATGTCCATGCCCAGCAGAATGCCGGATACCTTCGGGCTGATGAGCGCTCCGCCCAGCACGGTGCCCAGGATGATGGAGGCCACGGTGAGGCCCTCGATCCAGCCATTGGCGACCACCAGCTGCCGGGGCGGCAGCAACTCGGTGAGAATGCCGTACTTGGCCGGTGAATAGGCTGCCGCCCCCAGTCCGACCACGGCATAGGCGAGGATCACCGTGGCGTAGTTCGGCATGCCCGGGATATGGATCCAGTCGTAGAAGAACATCATGATGCAGCCGCTGATCTTCACGAAATTGGTCACCAGCATCACCTTGCCCTTGGGCAGGGCATCGGCAAAGGCGCCGACGAAGGGTGCCAGCAGCACGTAGGAGACCGTGAAGAAGAACTTCAATAGCGGCGTCATCCATGCCGGCCCCTGCAACTCCAGGAGCAGTGCTATGGATGCGATGAGCAGCGCATTGTCGGCGAGCGACGAAAAGAACTGCGCCGCCATGATGGTGTAAAAGCCGCGTTTCATACTGGCGAAACCCGTACGGGAATTGGCTCTATTGAGTAGATGTTGTACTAGTGATGGACCAACAAGGCAGCCTTTATACCATTACGCGTTCGCCTTGCAAATGAAATGGGAAAAACATTGAATGCATCGGTAAGGAAGGTAATGGATTCCCATGCGGTGGCCACCTTTGATCGCCGTCCCATGCAGGTGACAGCAATAGGGAATGCGCGCGTTTTGACAGAAAAAGGATATGCCACCTGCAAAATGCGACGCAAAGTGAGCGAAAATCAGCATCTCTTACTGTCTTCAGGTCATTGCGTTGAGTTTTCGGTGCTTTCCTTTCCCTTGATCCCTTTTTTGTCCTTGATCCGATGCGCCCCATTCAGGCCAACCTGAGCCTGGCGGCCTTGCGCGGCAATCTCGCCGTGGTGCGCCGGCATGCGCCGGCTTCACGCGTGTGGGCGGTGGTGAAGGCCGACGCCTATGGTCACGGGTTGATGCGGCTGTTGCCGGCCCTGCAGGCGGCCGACGGGCTGGCCCTGCTCGAACTGGAGATGGCGGCACGCTTGCGCGAGCACGGTGTGGCTGCGCCTTTGCTGATGCTGGAGGGATTTTTCTCGGCCGATGAATTGCCGGAGTTTTCACGCTTGCGGCTGACAGCGGTGCTGCATTCCGAAGCGCAGGTGGCCGCTCTGGAGCAGGCCAGGCTGGCAGTGCCTATCGATGTCTATGCCAAATTCAACACGGGCATGAACCGCCTCGGCTTTGCACCCGCGGCGCTGCCTGCGGTGATCGCGCGGCTGCGGGCCTGCCGCAATGTCGCGGGCATTCATTTCATGACGCATTTTGCCGATGCCGATGGCGCGCGGGGCGTCGAGTCGGCGATGCAACTGGTGGCAGCCGGCAGCAGCCAGATCGAAGGACTGCCGCGCAGCCTGGCCAATTCGGCCGCCGTGCTGCGCTTTCCCGAAACACATGCCGACTGGGTGCGCCCGGGCATCATGTTGTATGGCTGCACCCCCTTTGGCGATGAGGTGCTGGGCCAGCCTGCCAGTCGCTACGGACTCAGGCCGGTGATGACCCTCACCAGCCGCATCATTGCCGTGCAGTCGTTGAAGTCCGGCGATCGCGTCGGTTACAGCGGCAGCTTTTCGGCCACGCGGGCGATGCGCATCGGCATCGTCGCCTGTGGCTATGCCGATGGTTATCCACGCCATGCCCCCGGTACTGCCGAGCGCGCCACGCCCATCCTGGTCGGCGGGCTGCGCACCCGGACGGTGGGACGCGTCTCCATGGACATGCTGTTTGCCGACATCACCCAACTGCCCGAGGCCGGCGTCGGCACGCCGGTGACCTTGTGGGGTGAGGGCTTGTCTGCGGATGAGGTGGCATCGGCGGCGGCCACGGTGAGCTATGAATTGCTGTGTGCGCTGACCGCACGCGTGTCGGTGAAGGTGCTTGACTGATGGCCAAGCCGAAGTCCGTCTACAGTTGCACCGAGTGCGGTGCCACATCGCCGAAATGGCAGGGCCAGTGCCCGGGCTGCGCCACCTGGAACACTCTGGTCGAATCAGTCGCCGAAGCCGCTTCCACCGGCCGGCATCGATTTGCCGGACTGGCGACAGCCTCGAAAGTGCAGAAACTGTCGGAGGTGAGTGCGAAGGATACCCCGCGCATGCCCACTGGCAACGAGGAGTTCGACCGCGTGCTGGGTGGCGGGCTGGTGGCCGGACAGGTGGTTCTCATCGGCGGTGATCCCGGCGTGGGCAAGTCCACCTTGCTGTTGCAGTCGCTGGCCGCCATGAGCGGGCACATGCCGGCACTGTATGTGTCGGGTGAGGAATCCGTGGAACAAGTGGCGCTGCGCGCGCTGCGCCTGTCTGTGGATTCGGCGGAGCTGAACATCCTGGCCGAGATCCAGCTGGAGAAGATCATTGCTGCCATGGATGGTGCGCGGCCCGCCATTGCGGTGATCGACTCGATCCAGACGGTGTATTCCGAGGCGCTGACTTCGGCGCCGGGATCGGTGGCGCAGGTGCGCGAATGTGCCGCCCAACTGACCCGTTTTGCCAAGCAGAGCGGCACCATCATCGTGCTGGTCGGCCACGTCACCAAGGAAGGGGCGCTGGCCGGACCGCGAGTGCTGGAGCACATCGTCGACAGCGTGCTGTATTTCGAAGGCGACACCCACCAGAGTTTCCGCCTCATCCGTGCCTTCAAGAACCGCTTCGGCGCGGTGAACGAACTGGGCGTTTTTGCCATGACCGAACGCGGACTGCGAGGGGTGAGCAATCCTTCGGCCATCTTCCTGTCCGCGCATGAACGCAACGTGCCAGGGTCCTGTGTGCTGGTGACGCAGGAGGGCACGCGCCCGCTGCTGGTTGAAGTGCAGGCGCTGGTGGACAGCGCGCACGCGCCCAATCCGCGGCGCCTGTCGGTTGGCCTGGAGCAGAACCGGCTGGCCATGCTGCTGGCGGTGCTGCACCGCCATGCCGGTATTGCCTGTTATGACCAGGATGTGTTCGTCAATGCGGTGGGTGGTGTGCGCATCACCGAGCCGGCCGCTGACCTGGCCGTGCTGCTTGCTGTCGTATCCTCACTCACCAACCGGCCACTGCCGGCGAAACTCGCGGTGTTTGGTGAGGTGGGTCTGGCAGGCGAGGTGCGTCCCGCGCCGCGCGGCCAGGATCGCCTGCGAGAAGCGGCCAAGCTGGGCTTTGATCGCGTCATCATTCCCGCCGCCAATCAGCCCAAGCAGCCCATCAAGGGGGTGGAAGTGCTGCCGGTTTCGCGCGTCAGCGAAGCTGTGGCGCTGCTCAAGGACATCGCCGGAAGCTGAATTCTCTTCGCGTGTTTTGCCGTTGCGCGTTGCGGCCCTTGCTCGCCTCGCTTGAGCCACTTCACATGGTTTTGTATTCCGTTGTCATTCCCGATGTTCAAGGTCTGATTGACGTTGCTGCGGTGCCGGGAGTAGCGTTGCGACATCAGGCGCAAAGGTGCATGCGGATATGCAAACAGGCATCGCGTCCCCGGAACAACAAGCAACGGAGGCGTCATCATGGTTCGTCACCCATCGCTGGTTTCATCACTGGTGTGGTCTGTAGGTTCGCTGGCCCTGCCACTGTCGCTGTCCTTATCCCTGTCCCTGTCATCGGCAACGCTGCATGCTCAGGCCGCCTACCCGGCCAAGCCGGTGCGCATCATCGTGCCCTATGCCGCAGGCGGATCCCCGGATACTTTTACGCGCATCTTGGTGAAGAGCCTGGAGCCGCGACTGAAACAACCGGTGCTGGTGGAGAATAAGCCCGGCGCCAACAGCGTGCTCGGCATGGCCTATACCGCCAAGCAGGCGCCGGATGGCTACACCATCACCTATGCCACCAATTCGGGGCTGTCATCGGCACGGGCCCTGTTCAAGAA
>CAIPGJ010000100.1 GCA_903864555.1 uncultured Pseudomonadota bacterium
ATCATGCCCGTGGCGCCGGCGCGGTTTTCCACCACAACGGGCTGCTTCAGCAGTTCGCCCATGTCGGGGCTGACAATGCGCGCGACGACGTCAGTGGGACCTCCCGGCGCAAACGGCACCACCAGGCGTATCGGCCTGGCCGGATAATCAGCCTGCGCGAACGCGGCGCCGGCAAGGGTACTCAATCCCAGCATCAATGCTGCCCTGATCATGCTTCCTCCTGTCATCAAAAAAGGCTCATCCAGGCCCCAGCCCATCACTCGGAAAACCGGATGCCGCTTTCCTTCACCAGTTTCTGCCACACCACCGTCTCGTCCAGCAGCAGCTTGCGGAACTGCGCCGGTGTGCTGCCCACGGGTATCGCGCCGTCAGCCCGCAACACCGAGGACACATCCGGCAGTTGTGCGACTTTGGCGAAGGTGTCACTCAACTTGTCGACGATGGCGGCAGGCGTTCCGACTGGCGCAGAGAAGCCTATCCAGTAGTTGTAGTCATAGCCGGGAATCCCGCTTTCGGACACCGTCGGAACATCAGGCAGATAGGTGGAACGCCGGTCGCTCGTCATGGCCAGGGCGCGCAACTTGCCGGCCTTGATGAGGGGCAGCACGCCCGAAAGAATGGCCGAGGTTATGTCCAGGCGCCCCGCCATCAGGTCGGGCAACATGGGGCCCAGGCCCTTATACGGGACAAAGGTCACTGAAGTGTTGGTGGCACTGTGTATCCACGCACCGACAAGGTGATTGGAGCTGCCCATCCCGGTGATGCCGAAACTGACCTTGCCGGGATTGGCTTTCGCGTAGACGATGTACGCGGAAGCATCCTTCGCCGCGAATGCGGGACTGGCCACCAGCACTGTGGGCTTCTTGCTCATCAGGGACAGGTGCTCGAAACTCTTCATGGTGTCGAAACCGAGGTTCTTGTAGACCATGGGAAACACCGTGAAGCCCGAGGTCACCATGAGCAGTGTGTAACCATCCGGTGCCGCTTTCGCCACATAGCCAGCACCGACTGTGCCAGTCGCGCCTGGCTTGAAATCCATGATGAAAGGCTGCCCCATCAGACCCTGCATCTTGGGCATATACAGGCGCCCTTCAGCATCGACGGGCCCGCCCGGCGCAATGGCGGCAATCACGGTCACCGGTTTCAGCGGATAGGCATCGGCAGGTTCAGCGGCCCTCGACAAGGTCGAGGCCGACAGGGCCAGGGCGGCCAGTAATGTGCCTGCCAGGGCAGGCCAAAGGGCATTCCTCATCGTCTCTCCTTCAAAGGTGTGGTCTCGGCCACGTACCATTCATGACACTGCAGCTTCGTTCCGTCGGTTCAGGGATCGATACCCACCTTGAAACCGGCCTTCTCGATACCATGGATGCAGCAGCCCTCATCCTCGTCGGCAGAAGCACCACTGGCACCTGCCGCACCCAGGATGTTGCCCTCGCCATCCGTGATCAGGACGGCACCGGTCTGGGGAATGAATTTGCCCTGGCCGGTGGCTGCAAGGCTGA
>CAIPGJ010000101.1 GCA_903864555.1 uncultured Pseudomonadota bacterium
GCCGCCGTGGACGTAGCCCCAGCGTGTCACGTGCTTGGACTTGATGTGCATTTCTGCAACCACCTTCTTGCGGGTGATCGAGATGATGCGCATGCCCAGCTCGCGCGGCAGGCCGATCTTCATGCCGGGTGGGATGCTGACCGGGGATTTGGTGCTGGCGGTTTTCTTCTTCGTCATGTTGGTATTCGGATGGTGTGGAAGCTGGGGTCGGCAGTGTAGTGTGTTTCCGCGGTGAGGGCTCGGGCTGGGGCGGCGGATTGCTCCGGTTCTTTACCCATCTCCGGCGAGCCGCTGGCTGCTTTACCCCCTTGTCAAAGGTTCTTCGCCGATTTCCGGGAAGACGTGGCTGCGGCGCGGTTTACCCCCTTGTCAAAGGGGGCCGACTCGTGAGCGCAGCGATCGAGCGGGGGGATTTTGGCCAGCCGGGCTCGGCCATTGCCTGGTCCCCATGCTTCCCTGAATGCTGATCATCGGTGTTGCTTTGCAGGCAAGATACTGCTGGCGGGTTCCTTCCAGAGTATCAACTTGGGAATGGCTCGAGCTCCGCAAGCGCAGTGGTCGAAAATTTCCCCGCTGGCCTGCGGCCAGTCGGCCCGCTTTGACAAGGGGGTTAACACCCGCGGGCCTGCTGCGTCTGTTTCCCCGGAACTGGGTGAAGACCCATCGATCCTTCGGTTCCCCTCAGGCCAGCACGAACGCTGGCGGGATGCCTGCCACGCTGTCGAGTTTCTCGATATGCCACAACTGTTCCAGGATGGCGCTGGTGCGCTTCACGCCCAGGCAGTCCTCGGCCATGCCGCGGAACTTGGCTTCGATCTCGGCATCGCTCTTGCGGTTGGACAGGTCGCCCTTGTCGGCGCCGGATTCACCGATGATGCGCTCGCCATCGGCCATCACCACGGTGACGCGGGTGGGGTGCTTCACCGGCACCGTGTGGTAGATGCGGCTGTACGCCGGGTTCTCCACCACCTCGATCTTCGGCAACAGGGTGCGTACCTCGGGGCTCCAGATATGCGCGTCATTGAACTGGCGCGGGGTGACCGTGCCATCCATCAGGGTGACGGCCACCACGTAGGGGATGCTGTGGTCGGCGGTCTCGCGCGACTGCGGGTTCCAGTGGTGCTCGCCGGTGCCCATGTTCTTCTTCGCGGTGTCATAGACCTCGACCTTCACGCTGGCCACCTGGTCGAGCCGGCCGCGCAGGGCCGGCGCCGCGTACTCCGCCGCCAGGATGGAGGAGATGGTGGTGGCGCAGGAGGAACGCTGCTTGATCAGGGTGTCGCCGATCTTGAAGGGGCTGGTGCGGCTGCCCATGGTCGGCAGCGTGAAGGCCCCGGCCACATGGCTGCACCAGCCATGCTTGCCCTCGAAGGGCAGGTGCGGGCCTTCGATGCCTTCGGCGGCCATGATGGCGCTGAAGACGCCGGCACGGCCGGCATGGCCGGCTGCGACGGCTTTCCACATGGACAGGTGGCCGGTGCGCACCTGGCGCGTGATGTTGTTGGCGGTGGCCGCCATCGAGAGGGCATGCGCAGTCTGCTCGCGGCTGAGGCGCATCAGTCGCGCGGCCGCGGCGGCGGTGCCGATGACGGCAAAGGTGGAGCAGTCAAAGCCGCCTTCCTGCACCGTGTCCGACAGGCGCAGGTAGAACTCGTAGGCCAGCACCACGGCGGCGAGGAAGTCGCGGCCGCTGGCGCCCGCGTATTCGGCGGCGGCCAGCACCGGCATCACCACGTCGCTGGGGTGGCCGCCGCGGCTGCCCGGCCAGTGGTAGACGTCGTTCATCTCGACATAGCGGGCGGCCGTGGCATTGGCGAAGGCGGCCATGTCGGGTGAGCTGCGCAGGCGCGTGCCGATGACGGTGGCGC